>NZ_HF999097.1:1445-1853 GCF_000433815.1 Blautia sp. CAG:257 | reverse complement strand
GGTTTGATAGTAAAGTCTGTCGCACCCGTTTCCTCCATCAGTTCTCGCTTAGCAGTAGATAAAATATCTTCGCCACTTTCCCTGTGCCCTCCTGGGACTTCATAAGTATCTCTTTCTCTATGTTTACAAAATATCCATTTACCATTTGTTTTGGAGATAATAACTGCAAATTTCAATAATTTATCATCTATGCTATCGTAAAACTTTACTTCTACCATTTATAAACACCTCTCCAAATTATTTCTCTTCTTCTCATTTTATCGCACTCAGATTCCAAACACCATTCCTGTCTTCGCTAAAAGGACAGATTCATCCAGAAAATCAGAGATGCTGAAGAACATGTGGCAAAACTCGCCATCCAGCAGTTTGGCAGTATTGAGAAATATGCTGAAGAAATGAAGCATAAAT
>NZ_HF999097.1:893-1385 GCF_000433815.1 Blautia sp. CAG:257 | reverse complement strand
ATTTATGGAAAAATGGCAGTCACAGATATCGGAAGAAATGCAGAGAGAAGATAAATTTCTTAAGTTGGTTTCCCATAAAGGAGACAATGTGTCCTCCAAGGCTGTCCAACAGCTTGTAAGAGAGACTATAACCGGCGCACTGGCAAATTCCCCCAATCTGCTGCCCAACAATGCAGAAACCTACTGTCAAATGATTATCTCAACAAAGTATTTGACACAAAACATGGTGCAGGAAACAGCGAATATATTGTAAAAGCCTTCCCCTATTATTCCGAAAATAACTGCATAAAAAACAATTAGAGCCAAAGGACATAAATCAACCCCAGAAATGCCTATTTTATCAGCATTTCCGGGGTTCTGTCTGCTACGCAAATTCGCAAATAAAATCTTGTTACTATACATTTTCGTATAGAAATTATAGTTCTATCTGATTTTATATGTGTTCCACTGTCCAAAGTCCACAGACCGTACTGAATGGTGTTATCAATTTGT
>NZ_HF999097.1:0-856 GCF_000433815.1 Blautia sp. CAG:257 | reverse complement strand
GTTATCAATCGAAGATTCTCGTAATATCCTGATATCGGTTGACTACTCTATAAATCTCCACATCTTTATCTCCAACCTTGTAGATAATCGCATAATCTTCCCATATCGCATATTTATAATCTGTCCGAAAGCTGACTCGTTTTGAAAGATCTGAGCCTATTCCCGGAAACATCTGAAGATTTTCAAATTTACCGTAAATTTCCTTTATGGTCTTTGTAGCATATTCTTCGTTATCTTCAGCAATATAATCCCGGATATTCTTCAGATCTTTTGCAACAATCGGATTGATCCGCAGTTTTAACATCCTATTCCCCCACAAGTGCTTTCAATTCGTCCAAATCCAGCCAACCTTCACCGTCTTTCACTGCTTCTTCGGCTTCCTGCAACTTCATCAGAAGTTTTTTCTCTGCACGGTCACGCTCGTAATCTTCAATATCCATAACTACAAAACGTCCTCTGCCATTCTTGGTCAAATATACTGGCTCTCCTTTATGACAGTTTTTCAAAACTTCATTATAATTTCTCAAATCAGACACTGGTAAAATATTTGCCATATTCTTTCAGCTCCTTCCTTTGATTTCGTATTATTTCTACTACTTATATTATACACAAAAAGCTGTAAAATTCAACGTAGATTTTTACAGCTTTTATACTTTCATATAATTTAGCATTTGTTGTTGGAGGCGTAATTGACGGTGGTATTACATATTTATCATTTAAGCCTTGTTGTGATAAGTTAAAAGACTCCTTGCGTGATACACTGTTAAGTAACCCTGAGTACCACCCTACGAAAGAAGAAACTATTATCATTGACACTATTGAGATTCAAGAAATGTAATTCAATATTCCTAAAAAA
>NZ_HF999096.1:50915-67408 GCF_000433815.1 Blautia sp. CAG:257 | reverse complement strand
AAGAATAATCTTGACAATTTAAAATATGAGCTATATAATCATATCAAATCCACTACATTATTAATATAAAATCACTAGTTTTTAGAGATTATATATTACATGATATAGTCTGTAAAATCTGGTGATTTTTTTCGTCAGATGGACTTTTAACTTTTTATTTTTATGGAGGTAACATCATGAACAAGGGGACTGTAAAATGGTTCAACGCAGAAAAAGGATACGGCTTCATCACAGGTGAGGATGGCGCTGATGTATTTGTACACTTTTCTGCAATCAACGGCGAAGGATTCAAATCTCTTGATGAGGGACAGGCCGTAACTTATGATCTGACAGAAGGCGCTCGCGGAATGCAGGCAGCTAATGTTACAAAATTATAATAAGTTATTATCTGTTCATATCGGATAGCATTCGTATTGATCACAAAAATCCCCGGCATATACCGGGGATTTTTTTATTTGCTTATTCTGTTGTTTCTGCTGAAAGTCCGGCTACATAGCTGTCCAGAGCAGATGTGTCCATAGTAGTCTGTGTTACAACAGAATCCTGTTTCTGTTCTATTTTGTCATAAACAGAATATCCGATCCATGCAACAAGAGCCACACAGACAACTACGCCCACAATTCTTTCCAGCCAGTCATAAAACTTTTCTTTTTTCTGTTCTTTGCTGTGGCCGTTTTTTCTTTCTTTATACTGATCCACTTTTTTCTGGCTCATAACTGAATCTCCTTTACTGTAAATAGACTGCTGTTTATTTCTGCAGCAGGCTGAATATACAGATAATTATAGCACGTCATTTTCATTCATGCAATGCTTTTAAACAGCGACAATAACACCGCCATTATTTGCATACATACTGCTGACGCCTGCAGTATCCAGAACAATGATCTTTTTGGTTGTAAGCTTTTCCTGAAGCGCTTCCTTTAAGAGCATTGCCCGATCTTTGCAATTACAGTGAGAAATTGCCAGAACTTTTGATTCACTGTTTTCTGTCTTTTCCACAACGTGCTGAACCATTTTTATAAGAGCCTTATTTATTCCTCTTGCCTGATCAAGCTGACAGATAGTTCCCTCATCTGTAGATCCCATAACCGGTTTAATCTTAAGAGCGCTTGCAACAAGAGATTTCACTCTGCTGAGACGTCCGTTCTTGCGAAGTGTTTCCAGATCGTCCAGAACAAAAAATGTATTCTGTTCTGCTATATATTTTTCAACTCTTTCCACAGTTTCCCGGAAAGAACAGCCTGCTTCCTCACATTCCTGAATCTTTATTCCGATCAGCGTTTCTCCCACAGAGGCTGACCGGGAATTAAATACATAAACATTTCTTCCGGGATTCTCTTCCAGAAACAGATCTTTTCCAAGAACTGCACTGTTATATGAGCCGCTCAGCTCTGAAGATAAAGTCACTGCATAAATATGATCTGCCTCACATTCATAAGCCTTCATATAGCGTTCCGGAGACGGACACGCAGATTTCGGGCACTCCGGACAGGCAGCCACTTTTTTCAAAAACTCAGCCTGATCAAAAGTATCATCATCTATTACAGTCTCTCCGCCTACATTAAGTGTCAGCGGAACAGATTCAAAACGTTCATCGTCTTTCCATTCATCAAGAAATTCTCCGCAACTGTCTATAATAATTTTATAACTCAACTATATCGTCCTCTTTTCCATTATATGTAGTATCGAATACCACGTTTATCTTACCATATCACTTTTCATTTGAAAAGACTTTTTCTAAAAACTCTGTTCTTTTTTTCATTTCTGTTTTATAATAAAAAAAAATCAAGGGAGCCTGAATATGCTTGCACTGAAAATCAACGATGTCAAAGGATTTATGAACCGGCTTCTGATCGGGGAGACCTTTGATCAATTTCCCATGGCAGAAGCTTCTGTCACAACTTTCAATACTTTTTCCATAGATGGGCTAATAAATAAAGAATTTTTCGATACCGACACACAGGATATCCTGACCCAAAACAAGACCATTTATTCTGCATGGAGGGAAATAAAACCTTTTTGCTTTTCAATCATACGCGGAAAACGAACTCCGCTGCAGTTCAAAATTGTATTTCAGCTTTCACCTGAACAGTTTTTCTCTATTTTTGAAGAAAAAGAGTCTGACCTTTTTTCTGCTGTCAGCAGCTTCTCTTTAATTATACAGTATAAAAATAATACGCTCTTGTGTACTACAGGAATCTCTCAAATATACTTTTCCATGGACAAACGTGCTGAACAGTTCTGGGACGTTTCCGTTCACAACTTTTTCCGCGGTCTCGGTATTAACTGTGAATCCCTGTAAAACAGTTTTCTTTTATCTTTTTTATCAACTATCTGTCATCTGAACTGAGATAAAATGCCAGCATGTCTACAAACTCGCTGTTTGTAGGCTTGTAACTCAGAGGATATCCGGCAATCCTGTCCATTTGATCTTTATTCGCACACCAGCAGACATTGACTACAGTCCGGATATCATGTTCAATATTGTTCGGGGTAGATTTATATTTTCTCGCCAACGGAGGATACACATCCTTGGTAATTCTCAGGGGATATCCGGCTGTCTCCATGGACAGTTTTACAGCATCTGCCACAAAATAATATCCTTTGTACTTCGATGTTACTCCCATCTGTCTGATTAAATGGTATACTTTCCTCATTTCTTTCTCCTCTGAAATTTATTTCTAATTTTCTTTTTCTCCCATATACTATACGACAATTTATCAATATTTTTCTATTTACTAAATAACTCGTGGAATATCGAAAGAAAAAGTAATTTTCATAATTTTTTCGAGATTCTTCAACAAAACCTTGCTCGGACATACTTTTCTAGCATAAGAATCACGATGTAATTTGTCAATATTAATTTTTGGCGTTTTATATCAAAATAATACAAAAATTTATATTTTTCACTCTATCAGAACATTTTGTACTTATTTTTTTATGTCTGTCTCTTTATTTTCTTTAAAAAAGAATAGTTTCTTGTCTTTTAGAAAACATACAAAAATCCCGGTTACCTTTTCAGGCACCGGGACTTTACTCACATTCATTTTGGTTTATTTTGTCAGCAGCATCAAAATATCATTGCTTCTCTGAACAAATTTTGTCATTTCATCTGGTGAAAGCTGCTTATGACTGATCATTGCCAGATCATAAAGCTGTTCACAGATAACTGCTGCATGTTCAGACTCCTGATTCTCTGCAAGGAACTTCACCAGAGGATGGTTAATGTTTAAGACAAGTGTTTCCTGTCCGCCAAACATTCCCGGATCCATTCCATACATATTATACATTTTCATCATATCCTGCATACGACGGCTTTCCTCAGAAAGCATCATCATTGCGGATACTGCTTCATTCTTCAGACTTTCTACTTTCACTTCAAGCTTTTCTTTATTCAAATTTTTACGGAAAAGCTCTGTCAGCGTTTTTGCTGTATCGTCATCAGCAGCGTCTCCGCCCTTCAGCTCTTCTGTCAGATCTGCATCAATTCTCTTAAACTGAAGTGTCTGATCTCTCTGCTCAAGATGAGAAATAAAGGCAGTATCAATATTATGAGAAAGAATCACCGCATTCTTTCCAGCTTCCTTAAACATATTAATATACTGGCTCTGCTGTACCGGATCTGTCACATAAAATACTGTTGTCTTTTCCGGTTCTTTCTCATCTTTATTTTCTTCTGCATTTTCCTGAGTCTCTTCCTCAGTGTGTTCTGCCTCTTCCTTCTTGTTTGCCTCTATACAGTCTTTAAGGGTAAGGTATTTGTTGTCCAGATCCTTAAACAGAATATAGTCATGAAGCTTGTCTGCAAACTTTGAGTCTTTAATACATCCAAATTTAATAAACGGACTGATGTCATCCCAATATTTTTCGTATGCCTCGCGGTCTGTCTTACACATTCCGGTCAGCTTGTCCGCTACTTTTTTCGCAATATATTCAGAAATCTTCTGAACAAATCCATCGTTCTGAAGTGCGCTTCTTGATACGTTCAGCGGAAGATCCGGACAGTCGATCACGCCTTTCAGAAGCAGCAGGAATTCCGGAATCACTTCTTTGATATTATCTGCAATAAATACCTGATTGTTGTAAAGTTTAATGGTTCCCTCAATGGAATCATACTCTGTATTGATCTTCGGGAAATACAGGATTCCTTTCAGGTTAAATGGATAGTCCATGTTCAGATGGATCCAGAACAGCGGCTCTTTATAATCCATAAATACTTTACGGTAAAATTCTTTATATTCTTCGTCTGTACATTCGTTTGGATGTTTCATCCAGAGCGGCTGAGGATCACTTAAAGAAACAGGACGTTTGTTGATCTTTACGCGGTCTCTTGCAGGAGAAATTTCTACGATTTCCTTTTCTCCCTTGTCATTTTCTTTTTCCTCTGTTTTTGCCTCTTCGTGAATATGCTCCACAACAACATCGTCATCTCTTAAATCAGCTTCATCAATCGTCTCATATTCCTGCTCTGCATTTTCTTTTGCAAGATAAATATTTACAGGCATAAAGGAGCAGTATTTTTCAAGAACCTCACGCATACGGTATTCATTACAGAATTCCAGGCTCTCTTCATTCAGAAACAGCGTGATTTCTGTACCTACGGTATCTTTATTTCCGTCCTGAATGTCATATTCTGTTCCGCCGTCACAGGTCCAGTGAACCGGAACAGAACCTTCTTTATAGGAAAGCGTATCAATATGCACTTCATCTGCTACCATAAATGCAGAATAAAAGCCCAGGCCAAAATGCCCGATCATCTGATCATCCGTTGTTTTATCTTTATATTTCTCCAGAAATTCTGTAGCGCCGGAAAAAGCGATCTGAGTGATGTATTCCTCCACCTCGTCTGCAGTCATACCAATACCGTTATCGGTGAATTTCAGAGTCTTTTTTTCAGAATCAACGGTTACCTGGATTGCAGGCTTATAATTTTCCGGGAAACTATATTCTCCCATTACCTCCAGCTTTTTCAGTTTGGTAATTGCATCGCATCCGTTTGATACAAGCTCGCGCACAAAAATATCATGATCTGAATAAAGCCACTTTTTTATAATAGGAAAAATGTTGTCACTGTTAATTGATAAGTTACCATGCTTTACAGCCATGTATTCCACACTCCTTTGTTTTTTTCATTTCTGTGATATATAGTAATACCCTTTCTCATAAAAGTCAAGAAAAAACTAGCACTCACATTAAATGAGTGCTAGTAATTTTGTTTTGTAACTTTTTATTTCTTTTTACGGTAAATAATCACGCCTGCAATGGCTGCCGCAGCTACTACAAGAATCACCACAAAAACAGCGATCGGTGAATCATCTCCTGTTTTTACTGCATTTTTGCGGTTTGCTGCAGGAGTAAGGTTCTGTCCCGGAGCAGTAACCTTTGCCTTGGAAATGGTAAACGGTACTGACTTTGTATCATAGGTTTCAGAACTCTTCCATGTTTTTCCGTCATAGGTCTGAAGCTGGAAAGTAACCTTCAGTGTGTAATCTCCGCTCTGAGCCAGGCCAAAGGTAGCTGTATACGGCGCTGCATCCCAGTTATTTGTATTGATCACAGTCCAGTTCAAAGGAAGATATCTGGTATCGCCTTTTCTCGGAGATGCATTGTCCATTCCTGCGCCTACCGCAGTAAAGGAAATTCTGGATTGTGTAGTGTACACTCCATTGTACTCGATTCCTGTGATCTTATTCTGATCTGCAGATACAGTTTTTGAAGTATACGCTTTTACACTGACCTTAACACTTGTTTTAAGCTCCAGGTTCTTATCATTGTCAACACCTTCCGGAAGCTTCACAGTTCCCTGAACACGGAAGCTCTGCGCATCTGTACCGGACGGATCATAGCTGCAGTTCTTCACATCCCAGGATACTGCCGCATTCATATTTCCTGATGTTGTTTCAATTACAACCACTGACGGAAGTTTTAAGGATTTTGCATCCTTTTTCGTTCCGTTTGCCAGTCCGGTAATATCTGCCGGAGTCTGGATCTTTGTAAGGGATGCGCTTCCCTTGATTACCTGGAAAACTGCCTTAAAGCCTGTTTTTGCGCTTTCTGATGCCACTTCTACGGTTTCCTGGTAAGTATTTACATCAAGACCTGTCTTCGGCCTTACGGTAAAGCTTACAGAGTCTCCCGGCTGCAGAGTCAGCGCTGAAGCTTCCACTTTACTTACTTCAAAATTCTTTCCTGCAGGCTGTACCAGTGTCTCAGTAACATTTCCATTATTGGTCACAGTAACCTGCTGGGCCTCAATCTGTCCGTATCCTTTTTTTGCTGACGCAAAATCCAGTTCGGAAGGAGCTGCGCTCAGGCTGTGATTTACAGCCTCAACCGTCAGACTGGCAGTAATTTCAATTTTCTTTCCGGAGGTTTCATCTGCAACCATAAAGCTTTCCTGATAGCTTCCTGCCGCCAGTCCTGTTCTTGGACGAAGAATCAGAGTTGTACTCTCTCCTGCTCCGATCTTCTGATCAGCAAGAACTGCATCGAAGAACTGAAAATCTCCATTTTCACTTGCCGGCTGAGAGAGAGCGGCTTCCTCTGTTCCATGATTGGTCAGGGTCACGGATTTTTCTGCAGGAGCTTCCCCATATCCCTCAATCACAGCACCAAAATCCACCATATCGGTATCTGCCGCAACATCACTGCCGCCCTGCGGCTTCTCTGAAGGAATATTCAGTTTCACCTGTACCGAAACTGTATTTTCACTGTTGTTGATATCTGTAAAAGATAACACATCCTGATAATCTTTATCTGTTTCCAGATCCTCGGCCGGAATCACAGCAAACTCAGCGCTTCCTCCTGCCGGCACAACTGCTGTACCCGGATCTGCGATCACTTTTCCTGTCTCTGTGAATGCCTCAACTGTGATATCCTCAGAAGAATCATTCGTGAGCATCAGCTTCTGAGCATCCTGTGTGCCGAATTCCATTAACTCCAGATCAGCAGACAGTGCAGATCCTTCAGGAGTCTCCGGCTGCTCTGAAGCTTCCAGAACCATTCTTGCAGTAAAGGAGGCTTCCACCCCTTCTTCCGTCTGATATGCAATAGTATCTTCATATGTTCCCGCCGCAGTTCCCTGTCTTGGTGATACCCAAAGAGTTACCTCTGCTCCCGGCTCAAGGGGATCATGAATGTCCTGCACTGCAAAATGTTCCGGGGTATTTTCCAGAAAATGCAATGTCTCTGTTCCTGTATTCCTTACGGTTACATTCTTTGTTGTTCCGTCTGCTGTTTCTCCCACCGGAAGTATTCCAAAATCCAGAACACCTGCTCCGTCTTCTGTGATCACTTCCACACTGAAGACCTGTTCCTCTGTACCGGAAGGATTTTCCTGCTCATTCTCTTCCGGAATGCTTTCTTCTCCGTCTTCCTGTGCCGGCGGAATACCGTCCACGGACTCGCTTCCCGCCTCACCGTTCTCCTCTTCTGACGGATCAAACGGCGTCAGGATCTCATTCTCATTTAAAGTCTCTTCCGCTTCATCATATGTTTCTTCCGGTACGTCTGTATCTTCCTGCGCCGGCGGGATGCCGTCTACAGATTCGCTTCCTGCCTCTTCCTGGATTTCCTCCTGGGGTGCTTCCTGCACTGGCTGTTCAGCGTCTTCCTGGGAGGGTTCTTCCGGCAGGACTTCTGTTTCCTGACTGTTATTCTCCTCTGTCTGTGCCGGCTCCTGGGAAACTGCTGTTATTTCTGCTGTTTCTGCTTTAAGGCTTCCGGTATAGCCTTTATCTTCCAGCCCGGTAATTGTCAGAAGAATCTTTGACCCTACATCGTCCTGGGTCACAGAATATGTTTTTTCCCTGCTGAGTTCTGTAATGTTCCTGTTATCTGTATCAGATGCCGCCTTTCTGGACCATACATAGCTGACGCTGTCCTCTGATATTCCTTCCGGCTTCACTCCGTTCAGATCAGCACTGAGAGTTGTTCCAGGAGTTGCATTTCCGTTGATCTTAACCTGCCCTTCCAAAGTAGATACCGCTGCCGCAAACACGGCCGAGGGAAGAAGGGACAGCACCATAAAAACAGACATGACGATCGCTGCAATTCTTTTTGCTCTCATAAGTCATCCTCCTTTTCTGCTTTCTGCTATTTTTCTATTATGCCCATTTTTACCGGAGTCATGGACTTTTACAGGAATTATCCTGCTGTAAGCAAAGACACAGTTCAGTATCTCCTATTTCCTGTATGGTTATTATAGCATATATAAAAACAATCATGTAATCTCTGTTTTACCTGATCCGGTAAATAAAAACCGGAGAAGCTGCAGTCTGTTTGTGCTTTTTCTCCGGTTCTTTTATTTCTTCTTAAATGAAAGGCTTTCTTTATTTTAAAAATCCGCTTATGATCTGCTCTTCTGCTTCAGCTTCCGTAAGCCCCAGCGTCATCAGCTTGATAAGCTGTTCCCCGGCGATTTTTCCGATGGCAGCTTCATGGATCAGAGCCGCATCCACATGATTTGCAGTAAGCTGAGGAACAGCGCTGATCTTTGCATTTTCCATAATAATGGCATCACATTCCGTGTGTCCGCTGCATCTGGTATTTCCGCTGATGTGGGACTGGAACAGCTGCCAGGATTCATCTCTTGCCACAGAGCGGGACACAATATTGGCAGAAGAGTCCTCTCCGTCAAGCTGCACGTCAAACCAGCTTTCTGCTTTCTGTTTTCCATGAGTCATCAGACGCTCCATGACCACCAGCTTTGCGCCTGCCTTCAGATGGGCTCTGTTTTCCCTCTTTGTCGAATCCACGCCTCTGATCTGGACTGTTTCCATTTCCATAAAGCTGTCCTCATCCAGGCTGATCTCTGTTACAGGGTTCATAATACGCTCCCCGCTTCCATCGCCGCTTCCATAATGCTTTTCCACATATTTTACATGAGCGTTTTTACCGATAAAAAATCTGTGGATTCCGTCATGGCGGCTGGCGGCATCCCCTCCGTTATGGATTCCGCAGCCGGCAATGATCGTAACGTCTGAATTTTCCCCAATATAAAAATCATTGTAAACCACTTCCTCAAGACCGGACTGGCTCATGATCACCGGGATATGAACACTTTCCTTTTTTGTTCCCGGCTTAATATGGATTTCAATGCCGCTTTTATCCGGTTTATTGATGATTTCTATGTTTCCTGTACTTTTTCTGTCAATACTCTGTCCGTTGGAACGGATATTATAAGCTCCTGCAGGGATCTCATGAAGACCGGCCACCTGCATCAGCAGTTCTCTCTGTATTGCGTCCATTATTTCTCACTCTCCCCTTTATTTACGATTTGCAGCCTTATCACAGGATGGCGCTGCATTTGCCGTTCCCAGAAGCTCCGGCAGAATTTCTTCCTTTGTTCCTTTTTTTACCAGTTTTCCGTCTGCGATCAGAATGATCTGATCTGCAATATTCAGAATGCGTTCCTGATGCGAAATGATCAGAATGGAGCCATGAAGCTGTTCATGCATTTCCTCAAAAACCTGAATCAGATTCTGAAAGCTCCAGAGATCAATTCCAGCCTCCGGTTCGTCAAAAACAGATACTCTTGTTTTTCGCGCCAGGATCGTTGCGATCTCAATCCTTTTGATCTCACCTCCGGAAAGGCTTCCGTTCACTTCTCTGCGGATATAATCTTTTGCGCATAAGCCTACCTTGGAAAGATATTCACAGGCTCCGGCTACAGAAATTTCTTTTCCTGCTGCCAGACGGAGAAGATCAAATACTGTCACCCCTTTAAATCGCACCGGCTGCTGAAAGGCATAGCTGATTCCCAGTTTTGCTCTGTCTGTAATGCTCATATCCGTAATATCCTGTCCGTCAAAAAGGATCTGGCCGGACGTAGGCTTTTCAATCCCGGCAATAATTTTTGCCAGAGTAGACTTTCCGCCACCGTTTGGTCCGGTGATCACCACAAACTGGTTATCCTCCAGAGTCAGGCTTACATCTTTTAAAATTCCGATTTCTTTTGTGTTTCTTGTTTTTTCATCAGGCACCTGGAAACTGATGTTTTTTAATTCCAACATATCATCTGTTCCTCCATACAGGCAGAAAATCCGCCCTTATTTTTTCACTGTTATATATCATAGCACATTTTTTCTTACATGGATGATTTTATTTAAGAAAACAGGAGAGCCCTGACAGATTTTGCGCAGTACTCTCCTGATTCTTATTTCTGTATTCTTATCCCTCTACGATCAGATAGCCTCCTGAAGGCAGTGCAAATACCTCGCTTGCCTCCTTCAGCTCTTCATCTGTCATTCCCTCAATGTCAGCTCCTGCTTCATCCAGATAGCGGCGGACTTCTTTTAAGGTTTTTACCTCAACAGCCATACAGTCCTCCAGAAATTCTTCTGCCTCCTCATAGCTTTCTGCCACCGGCTCGTCATACAGTCTGCTCTGCTCTTTCAGAAATGTTTCAACGCTTTCTTTTTTGTACATCTTCAGATTACCTCCTCAATTTTTCCATTTGCCCGGATCAGACGTTCCAGGATTGGTTCTACCCTTTCTGCCGTATAGGATGCCGCCTCTATTACTCCCGGTTTGGCATGCTTCATGGCAAAGCTCCAGGGAACTGCTTTCAGCATCTCAATGTCATTGTATTCATCCCCGAATACCACACATTCCTCCGGTCTGATCCCAAGCTGATTCTGATATTCTTTTAAGCCCTTTGCCTTATTGGTTCCAAAAGGAATAAAGTCCACCCATTCTGTCCCTGAGGTTACAACCGTACATTTATCAGAAAAACGTTCCTGCCAGTACCGGATCGAATCCTCCTGAAGTCCTCTTTCATATACAGCAAGCTTCATGCAGGGTTCTTTCACTTCATCAAGACTCTCTATCACTTTACTTGTTGTTTTTACCACCTTTGTCATCAGGTCCAGATAATGCTGTGTTTTCGGACGTATATAATAGAAGTCTCTGGTTGCGCAGGAAAACTCTGCGCCGTCCTTTTCTTCTATTGCTTCCAGAATTTCTCTCACCAGCTCCGGCTCAAAATTGTCCTGATAAAAAACCTTTTCATTTCTTACTGCCAGAGCCCCGTTTTCGCAGATAAAAGCCATCTCGTCTGCCACCGGATCAAACAGCCTTCTCATGTTGGGATACTGTCTTCCGCTTGCCGCCACAAAAAGTATTCCAAGCTTTTTCAGTTCTCTGATCAATGGGAAAATCTCTTCCGGAAGCTGCTGTGCCCCGTTTAAAAGAAGAGTTCCGTCAAGATCACTTGCCACTAATTTAATCATTGTTGTATTCCTCGTAAATTTTTAATAGTTCCTTCGGATTTTCTATTATAACCCCTGCTCCGTTTTCCTGAAGCTCCTGCCTGTCCCGGAAGCCCCAGAGAACGCCCACCGTGTGCATTCCCGCCGCGTTTCCTGTTTGCATATCCGTTTTGGTATCTCCGATATAAAGACATTCCTCTGGTTTTACTCCAAGTACTTCCGCCGCCTTTAAGGGTCCGTCAGGAGCAGGTTTTCTGCGGATTTCTTCACTCTGCCCGATCACAAAATCAAAGGTACTGCCAAACAGCTCCCCAACAACCTTCACCGCAGCGTCATGGGGCTTATTAGAGCAGACTGCAAGGGCAGTTCCCTGTTTTTTCAGCCGGTCAAGAAGCTCCGGAATCCCCTGATAGATCCTGACTTTATACAGAGGGTCTGCATTAAACCTTTCTCTGTACTTTCTGCATACTTCCTCATAATACATAAGCTGCGGATCGCCGGCATCCTTCAGGCAGCGGCGAACCAGCATATTGGCTCCCTCGCCGCAATAATATCTGAAATGATCCACTGGCTGCCTCTCCAGTCCGATTTCATCCATCAGCTCATTTGCCACTGCTGCCATGGATTCCAGGGTATCAGCCAGAGTTCCGTCAAGGTCAAAGATACATGCTTTTATCATTCCTGCCACCTCAGTTCTATTCCTGATTTTTTTGCTTCATAAAACAGTCGTCCCACAGGCAGGCCGACTACATTTGAATACTCCCCTGAAATACTTTTCACATAAATACCGAATAGTCCCTGGATTCCGTAGCTTCCCGCCTTGTCCATAGGTTCTTTGGTTTTTACATAGTCCCGGATTTCCTTTTCAGATACCGGATAAAAGGTCACGTCTGTCTTTTCTGCAAAAGAAGTTTTCTGCCATTTACCACGAGTATTTTCCAGAATGGTAACTCCTGTATAAACCTGATGAGTATTTCCCTGGAGCATTTTCAGTGTCTGTACTGCGTCCTCTTCATCTTTGGGCTTACCCAGTATTTTTCCTTCAAAAACCACCACGGTATCTGCGCCCAGGATCACGGTTCCGTTTTCCGCCTCCGGAAAGACCGCCGAAAAAGCTTTCTGAGAGGACAGCTCTTTTACCGCCTCTTCCGGATCTGTTCCTGTAATATGTTCTTCTCCGTTTCCGGGACAGACTTTAAAGCTCACTCCTGCTGCAGCCAGAAGCTCCCTGCGTCTTGGAGATGCAGAAGCCAGAATTATTTTTCTCATAATCTGTTCATTCCTTTTTATTCTTCTTTTCTGTATTACAGTATAACCTTTTGCAAAAATTGTCGCAACCGGAAAAATCAACAAAGATGAAGTAAACGAATTGTCAGTTGAAATGAAAAAGACAGCTCCTAAAGGAAAATGGTCATAGACTCGTTTTTTCAATCATACAACCTACATCTCGTTTTTTCAAGTTTAGATATTCCCAATCTGTTCCCTGATTGCAAGGATCTTCCGTACGGTTGAACTCCCGGAAAGAGTTGCATGCAGCGTCTCTGCATACCTTTGGATTTCTCTTTGTTTCTTTGTATACTGTTTTCTCTGGCATTCCTCAATGATCCCATCTGTACCAGTTGCCACACTTACTGACATTTCCCTCTCTCTCCGATAGTTCACCAGATCGATCACTTTTTCCTGACCATAGTTCCGGATAAAACATCTCAGTTTACACATCCTGTCTGAACCCGTTTCACTCCATCCCATCGGTCTGGAACTCATCCGTTCCGAATACACACTGCTCACATGCCCTTCCGCACTGCAGCCCAGTACATGTTTGTCATGGAATGCCCTTTGGATATACTCCCAGTTCCCCACCAGATACTTCCGGCATTCTTCTACCGCACGTCCGCTTCCTTCACAATGGTTTTTGATCCGTGTCAGGAGCTTTTTTACCGCCAGAAGATTATTCTTGTAAATGTATTTATAAAACCGGCCTTTTGTAATCGTTTCCTCATCCAATGTATAACGGGCTACCCGGTTGATATATTTCATCAGATGGAACCGGTCTGCCACCAGCTTGCTTTTCCCTATATAACTGGTCGATGTCCGGATCCATCCCGCACCGTCACTACTGATGTACACGCATTTCAAAACATCCTGGTCATAATGCTGTTGGATATAGGCGTCTACCCTTTCCCACAGACATGCATTCTGATCCGTTCCTGCATAGAGCTCGCCAAAATAAAATGGTGCGATCAGTTTTCTCCTGCCTTTACAGACCTCTTCTTTTCCTTCAAAGAGATAGATCAGTTTTCCCATGAAACATCCCTGGTTTTTCCCGTTTTTCTGTCTATGGATATGGTCTTCGTCTGCTTCGATATAAAGATACTCACATGTTTTCTTTTCCACGGGGGGCTCTTCCATCTGCGGGAGTTCTTTTTCAATGGAATGTACCTTATTCATTACGGTAGTTTTTGTGATGGTCTGCCCATTTGTCTGGACAGAGTCTGCTGCATGCTGGTAGGAATGGACTGCCGCTTCGTTCAATACTCTTGCTTCTGCTACAGGAGTAAACCGTTCCCGGTCTGGAAGTCGGAGCAGTTCATCCAACAGGCACCGGGTCTTCCCATCCTGGTCTTTATACAGAGTGTGTGTAAATGTAATATCGCCTACGCCAGAGATTAAAGTCCGGTTCCTGCTTCTCTGTACCGTATAGCCGGCTTTGCGTTTTCTACTTTCCCGGATCAGAGTATCCGCAGCTGTCAGGGTCAGCCCTATGAAATCTGCCGCAACCTGATCGGTCAGCCTGTTTACAGTCTCCTCAAAATCTGCAAACTGGTCTAAATGTTCTAAAAATCCCTCCTGGGCATTCAATAATCCACTGACAAGAGTATTGATTAATGTTATAATATTCATGAGTATTGGACTCCTTTCGGTTTTTGTTTTTTTGGTCGAAATCATTATACCTCAAGGAACCAATACTCTTTTCATTTATTTTTAATTAACTGACTATTTCTTTACTCCAACATCAACAAATAAACCTGCACTTCCACCAGACTTTTCTTTTCTTTGCAAACCGGGTAAGGTTCCAGAAATTCCTTTTTCATTTTCCTTCATAAATTTGTTCGCAAAATAAAAACATCGTAGGATTAAAAAATCAGTGACTAAATGACTGGGAGAAAAGAAAGACGGGATATTTTTGTATAAAAAAACAACCAGAACTTTTATTCTGATTGTCTTTATGCAAGCTGATGACGGGAATTGAACCCGTGACCCCTTCCTTACCAAGGAAGTGCTCTACCTCTGAGCCACATCAGCATTCTGAAATTGTAAGAGCGTTGTACCGCTCACAGTTGATTATATTAACAGAAGAGGAATGGATTGTCAATATTTTTATTGATAAATTTTTAAAAAAATTTGGAGAACCTGTTTTTAAGTTTTTCCGAAGGTTTTCTCATAAAAACTTTTAAATTCCCGAATTTTATGATATGATAAATAATCAAGAACATTTCAGGAGGGAACGAGATGGAGAACGAAACCATTTCCAAAAATTTTATCGAAAATATTATTGATAAAGATTTAGCCGAAGGCGTATATGATACCGTACACACACGATTTCCACCGGAGCCTAACGGCTATCTTCATATCGGCCATGCCAAATCTATTCTTTTAAATTACGGACTTGCCCAGGAATACAACGGCAAGTTCAACATGCGTTTTGACGATACCAACCCTACCAAAGAAAAAACCGAGTTTGTGGAATCCATTAAAGAAGATATCCACTGGCTGGGCGCAGACTGGGAGGACCGTCTTTTCTTTGCATCTGACTATTTTGACCAGATGTATGAGGCAGCTGTAAAGCTGATCAAAAAAGGCAAGGCTTTTGTCTGCGATCTCACTGCTGATGAGATCCGCCAGTATCGCGGAACTCTTACAGAGCCCGGTAAAGAAAGCCCTTACCGTAACCGTTCTGTAGAAGAAAACCTTCAGCTTTTTGAAGAAATGAAAGAAGGAAAATACGCAGACGGAGAAAAAGTGCTCCGCGCCAAAATCGACATGGCGTCTCCAAATATGAACATGAGAGATCCGGTTATCTACCGTGTGGCTCACATGACTCATCACAATACAGGAGATAAATGGTGTATTTACCCCATGTATGACTTTGCTCATCCTATTGAGGATGCTATTGAGGGAATCACTCATTCTATCTGTACTCTGGAATTTGAGGACCACAGACCGCTTTATGACTGGGTGGTAAAGGAGCTGGAATATCCTCATCCTCCCAAGCAGATCGAATTTGCAAAGCTTTACCTTACCAATGTTGTTACCGGCAAGCGTTACATCAAAAAGCTTGTAGAAGAAGGCATTGTAGACGGCTGGGATGATCCGCGCCTGGTATCCATTGCAGCTCTGAGACGCCGCGGTTTTACACCGGAATCCATCAAAATGTTTGTGGACCTCTGCGGTGTTTCCAAGGCCAACAGCTCTGTAGACTATGCAATGCTGGAATACTGTATCCGCGAAGATCTGAAGCTGAAACGTCCGCGTATGATGGCTGTCCTTGACCCGATCAAGCTGGTGATCGACAACTACCCGGAAGGTGAGATCGAGTATCTGGACGCTCCTAATAATATGGAAAACGAGTCTTTAGGCTCCCGTAAAATTCCTTTTGGAAAAGAGCTTTACATTGAGCGCGATGACTTTATGATCGACCCGCCGAAAAAATATAAAAGACTGTTCCTTGGCACCGAAGTACGTCTCATGAATGCATATTTTGTTACCTGTACAGGCTTTGAAGCTGATGACGACGGAACTGTCAGAGTGGTTCACTGTACCTATGATCCGGCTACCAAAGGCGGAAACGCACCGGACGGCCGCAAGGTAAAAGGTACCATCCACTGGGTAGAGGCCTCTCAGGCAGGACAGGTTACCGTCCGCCTCTACGAGAACATTGTAGATGAAGAAAAGGGTGTTTATAATAAAGAAGACGGTTCTCTGAACCTGAACCCCAATTCTCTGACTACTGTTACTGCTTATGTGGAACCTGAACTTATGAAGGCAAAAGGCTATGACAGCTTCCAGTTTGTGAGAAACGGCTTCTTCTGTGCAGACATTCACGATTCCAAAGAGGGACAGCCTGTATTTAACCGTATTGTATCCCTGAAAAGCTCCTTTAAGCTTCCAAAAGCTTAATAGCTAACGAAACAGCAAAATACCCGCCAGGACTCTGATGATCTCCTTCATCTGTCCGGCGGGTATTTTTTCATGCAGTTTATAGATTTGTATGTCCTGTACTAA
>NZ_HF999096.1:0-50825 GCF_000433815.1 Blautia sp. CAG:257 | reverse complement strand
TCCGGCATCTCCGAATTTCTGGATATCCATGATCATGGTTCCCACTTCATCCATTGCTTTTTCCGCATCTCTGCCCGGAAGAACTTCCAGACCCCTGTCAACAAAATAATGAAACATCGATGACAGCGCAGTACCTGTTCCGTCTTCTTTGATAGGACTTGCAAATCCGCTTTTTGTCATGATCTTAAAGCTGAAGTTTGGCCGTATACAGGCTAATATATAATGTATGACAAACAGTAACATAACCAATACCATGACTATGGAACCAAGGCCGTCCCTTGCCATATAAGCGGCTCCCGGCAGGGTAAACGCAAGCGCGATGGCTTTTGCATAATAATGTTTTCTCAGAAGAAGCAAAAAGCTTCCTGATATCAGAAGTCCGAGAACCAGTTCCAGCGAAGGTGAGCTGTCTGCAATAAAAAGGCCGAAATAATAAAATATCGCTACGATCACAAGGTTCAGAAGCATTGCAACAAAGCTGAGGCGGCTTCCGTTTCTGATCTCCATTCCAACTACATCATCCAGAGTAAATTCTATGGATTTCTGAGCGCGTCCTGACCAGTTTCTTCCGCTGAGCCGAAACAGTACACGTTTATTTGTCACCTGCAGCCTGCCCTCCTGCCACATTCCCTTTAAAAGAGAACGCGTTGTACACAGATCATATTGTCTTACGGGAATTTCCTGACCGCATGGCTGAATGAGATCCGGCACAATTTTCATTCCCCGTTCATAGCAGTCCCCTACCTGGGCGATCCTGTCCTCTTTCGAAAATCCAAGCAGCTTGCGCACAGGTACCAGATTGCTGGTTCGTCCCGGACGATCGGTAGGGGTCATGAAATTATAAATTTTATCCAGAGCATTTCCCAGACTGCGTGAAGTTGTGTTTAAAAAAGAAATAATTCCCTCTGAGGACTGCTTTTCTCTTCTGTATGAGTTGTCCCACTGACGGTTATAATCCTGTTCCTGATTCTGATAAGCCGGGCCGTTTTGCTGATAGCCCGCCTGTGATCGTTGCTGATTTCCCTGGACATTCTGAAATCTCTGATCCCACTGAGACTGTCGAAAGGCGTCTTCCTTCTCCGGCTGTCTCTGCTCTGCGCCGGAAGCAGCTCCTGCCTTTTTACAGTCGCACACCTCTCCTTCCTTTAAAGGTCTTCCGCATTGTGAACAAAATTTTGCCATTTTTCTCCTCCTAGTAAATACTGTAAAGATCAGCAGAGTAAATTTTCCACTGCCCGTCTTCCATGATAAAGGTCATATAAGAATCTGAACTGCCGGATTCTGACCTGTCTTCTGCAGTTGTCTGCTGGTCATAGGAAAGCGAAGTTCCTGTGTATGTATAATCATAATTATAGCTTACATGAAGATTCACATAAGAACCGCCATACTCATCACTGTACTCATCTGTGACCTCACTGTAATAATTACTGAAGTTCATACCTGTAAACTGCACGGACTCATAGCCATTGGTATATGCAAAGTCCTCTTCCAGCTTCCTGTAAAGAGCATCTGCATTTTCCCGGGCTATGGCAGCCGTCTCCTTATTGCCGTTGTTTACAGCCCAGTAATCCAGATATTTTTCAGAGGGGCCTGACTGGTTCAGAACTTCCCCGTAAACATCTCCCATAAACTTCCTGACTGTTTCCTGCATCTGTTCTACTGTTTTTTTGCTGATGGAAAGCTTTGGTACCTCATAATAGCTTTCGTCCGTTGAAATATAGCAGGGAAATTCTTCCTGTTCCCTGCTGTCAGCAGAGGCTGTGATCACATGATCTCCCGCAAAAACTGTTTCTGCATAAACATCATATCCGCTTTCTTCCAGCTCAGGCTGTTCCTCCGGTGTGAGAGCTGTGCCATCCATCTCCACTTTATAGCCGGCGGGCGCCTTTATCGTGTAATTGGACACGATCAGTCCTTCAGGTATCACACACCATTTGGAAAAGAAAAGCATTTTTTTCTCTTTCTGTCTGCTCAGAGTCAGCTCCATACTTCTTACAGAGGAGTCTCCTTTCACGGAATACTCTGCTGTATATTCTTTCAGAAATCTGGAAGCTGACCCACCATACCCGTCCTGTTCCTCCAGCTTCAGATTTGTCACCTCCACTGGTTTCCTTTCATGGGTAACAGCCAGAAACTGTTCTTTTCCAAGGAGCTTTCCCTGGGGCAGCTCCAGATTTTCGTAGACACTCTTCCAGTCTCCCTGCAGAACAGCTTCCACATAATTTTCGGCAGTTTTCTTTGGACCAAAAAAACTGCCGCCGGCCCAGATCACGCCTGTCAGAACAAGGGCCACAGCACCTGCAATCCCTATATTCCGTTTTGTTTTTTTGCTTAAAGGCGGAAGCTGTTCCAGTTTTTCCCGAATATCTGTTTCCGGTTCCCGAAACCGCTGTTCTGCCTGCCGTCGGCTTTTCGTGCGGTCAATGGGTTTGTCAAAAATATCCGGTCCGGTCAGATTTTCTTTCTGTCCATAATGATGATCCTCCATTTCCTTTTCCTCCTTCCGTTTATTTTCCGTAAACCATAATTTCCGTAATACAGGTATCCTCGGAAGTTCCCACATATACATCATTGATTTCCAACAGAACAGTGTCAGCTGTAACAGGCGGGT
Organism: Blautia sp. CAG:257; assembly: GCF_000433815.1. Lineage (NCBI taxonomy): Bacteria > Bacillati > Bacillota > Clostridia > Lachnospirales > Lachnospiraceae > Blautia > Blautia sp. CAG:257. Next base: position 48,214 of record NZ_HF999096.1, on the reverse strand, counting down.
CAGCTTTTACCCACTCTACTTTTTTATCTCCATCAAAGGTTACCTGCCCGGAGCTGCCTCCTGCCATAAAGGTTACTGTTTTTGGCTTCGAGCTTCCGGCATAATGCTGATCGTCCGTCCAGTTGCCCAGCTTAAAGCCCAGATACTGGATCTGGTACGTATCATCCAGTCCAAAGCTTACACTTTCTCCCTTTCCGGAGCCTTCTGTTCCCTCCTGCCAGAACGTATTGTCTTTTTTGTCAAACAGCAGCATGGGACTGTGATCTGTATCAGGCCGGGCAAAAGTCGAGGTTGCGTTTGCGGTGATCACCCCCGCCTCCCTCAGAGAAGTAAGATTCGGTTCCACAGCTTCTAATATAAAAGCTCCTCCCGAACCACTATTCTGTTCAGAAATATTTTCAGGTGCCTCTTCTTTTAATTTCACACTGACTCCGGATTCCGTTATATCTTCATCTTCTGTCAATTCACCTGTGTCTGAGTCTGATGTATTTTCTCCATTTGTTGAAGTACCTGTCTCTGATGCCGGCAGGCCTTCTTCGTCTGTTACCGTATTCTCTCCGTCTATTGGTATGCCTGTATCTGAGTCCGATGAAAGAGCCACCGAGACATCGTCTTTATTTCTTACATTTTCCTGTTTTCCTGTTTCTTCATTTGATTGAGCATTCTTTTTATCTGAGCCTTCATTTTTTATCTCCGCTACTGCTTCTCCTATTTTCACAGTGGGTTCTGTGGGATCCGGCTCAGAGGGCTTCAGGATTTTCCATGACAGGATTCCTGCTGCAGCTACAAAGACCACTCCAAAAAGTCCCGCTGCAAACCACCTCAGCTTCTTATTTCCCGTTTTCGCTTCTTCCGGTTCCCACAAGGGGTCATTTATTCCTGACTCTTCCGGTTCATAACTGTACGGAGCTTCAGGCATCTCTTCATTATCCCTGATCTTAACACCGCACTCAGGGCAGTATACAGCATTGTCTTCTATTTCTGCCCCACATTTTTTACAGTACATTTTCTCCCTCCCATCAAAATTTTCTGTTTCAGGTCATCATCTTCTTTTTTTGATATATATTGTCTTCTATTTATTAAATTCACCTGATTTTTTGCAAAATTCCTGTTCTTATTATTGTATACAACAAACTGTACCTACAATATGTGACACCTTTTGTGGTCATTTTTTTTAATAGCATAGGGCATTAAATATGCCCAAAATATTTGAAACTCCCGACAGCCTTCTATATAATAGTGATGCAATTAATATAAGTGAGGTTTTACAACATGTCGGATTTTTCAGATCTTTTAAGTAAATATATACAGGAAAAAAACATCCAGGTAGCTTCCATGGTAAAATACTGTGGAATTGACCGCTCTGCCATGTACAAAATCATCAAAGGAAAGCATCATCCTCCCACTGTACAGATCAGAGATAAAATGGCCCGCTTCATGCATCTGACACCGGAAGAAAACCGGCTTTTCAACCGTGCATATGAAATCTCCCAGATAGGAAAGGATACTTATTTTCGAAGAAAAGAGGCCGAAAAGTTCATTTTAAACTTTCCCTCGGCTCTGAAAGTCCCGGTTTCTGCAAATGCTTTCAGCCCAGGCTCTGCACCGGAAAAACCCATTTCTCTTCCGGACAGCCCATGTATTTCTTTTTCACGCCATGAGCTGTTTCATTATTATGTACAGAATATCGTGGAAGCAGAAATGCAGACTGAAAATGGAAAAATAGGTCTTTTACTTCAGCCTGACTGCGAATTTCTTTTCAGTTACCTTACCAATCTGAATTTTTTCAGCTCCGGTCTTTCCATTGAACATATTCTGTGTATGGATTATACAGAAAAAACAGACACTTACTGCAATATAAGAAACTTATCTGCCATACTTCCACTTTTCATGAACGGGATCAATTATCAGGTATCTTTCTTTTACAACGATGTACACTCTCACTATCGCAGTCTGAATGTTTTTCCATCTATGATCCTCACCAGTAAATATGCGATCACCTGTACCTCTGATTACAAAAACGGTATTCTCCATCAGGATCCGGCTGCCGTGTCCATGCTGTGGGAGCTTTTTTCATCTTATAAAGAAAAATGCAGACCGCTTTTTCAGATTCCTCATTCCATTGAAGAAGAGGGAAACATGGTCACTGCCACAACTCTCAGCAACTCCAGACTTTACTACATGGAACCGGAGCCCTGCCTGATCCCATTTCTGGAAAGAGACTGGGTGGCGCATTTTGTTCCGGAAGACTTTCCAGGAAGAGACAATATTATCGCCTATATGCAGGCCTACGTAAAAAGCGCAGGTCAGGTAATACGAAAATCTGAATTTCATTTTTATTTTTGCAGAGATGAGCTTGACAAATTTGCAGAAACCGGGATTCTGGCTGAACTTCCACAGGAATTGTCCCATACTTACACGCTCTCTGTAGAGGAACGCATCACTGTTCTGGAAAATCTGCTGGAGCAAAAATCCAGGGCTCATTACCGTTTTTTGAAACCGCCCTTTGAACAGATTGCCAAACGTCTTCATCTTTGCGCAGGCGAAAATAATATGTACCTGATGTTTTTTGATATTATGTCCCACCGTTCCTATCTGTGGATCCAGGAATCAGAAATCATTCATACGCTTTATGATTATCTTGGAAGCCTGGATTCCGAAGCATTATACAGCGAAGAGGAAACGCTGGAATATTTCCGCCGAACAATCGAACATTTAAAACAATCCATCAAGGAGGCTTCACATTGTGACTGAATTTCCAGAACTGTTGAATAAATTTATAGAGCAGAAAAACATTCATATTTACTCTATGGCCAAATACTGCGGGCTGGACCGCTCTACTCTCTACAAGATCATAAAGGGAAATCGTCGTCCTCCGTCCGCCTCTGTCAGAGATAAAATGGCTTGCTTTATGCATCTGACGCCTGACGAAACCCGCCAGTTTGAACAGGCCTGGGAGATTTCTTTTACAGGAAAGCTCACCTACTGCAGGCGGAAAAGCACGGAAGATTTTCTTTTAAATTTTTCTGACGGTTTTTCAGACATGCCTGTAAAAAAATCCTACTTTTCCAAAGAGCTGCCTGCTGACAGTCCCTGCATTGCTTTTTCTGAAAAAAACAGCTTTCCGGCCTATCTTCATGCAATGCTGAAAAAAGAATCCCATTCCACAGGAGGCAGAATGGGATTTCTGATACAGCCGGACTGCAGATTTTTATTTCACCTGCTGAGCGGCCCTGAATTTTTTAACAGTACAGTAAGGATCGATCATATTTTTTGTCTTGATCAGACGGAACAGCTGTCGGAAACTGATGAATACTGTCACATAAACTATCTCAGACAGCTTCTTCTTCCATTTAAAAACGGGCTTGACTATCATCCGTATTGCTTTTATGACAATATCCGGACACATTTTTCCAATCTGAATCTGTTTCCGGTACTGATCCTGACAGAAGGCTCCGCCCTGGTTTCCACCTCTGACTGTACCAGAGGGATCTTATATCAGGACCCCGCTACCGTAAAAATGATGTGGAAGCTCTTTGACACCTATCAGAAATCCTGCATCCCGGTTCTCAGACAAAGCCAAAAAAGCTTTGATAAGCTTCCGTGGGAATGTACTCCTTCCTACTTTGCCGCCGATAAGAGCTTTCCCTGCTTTTTTACAAAACCGGCTCTGGAATCACTGGGCAGGCTTGATTCTCCGAAGGCAGAAGCTTTGAAACAGTACATCCCAGCAGATTTCAGGCTTTTAAAGGGCGCGCTGGCAGAGGCGTCAGGCAGTTTTCACCTTTATGCAGAAAATAATGTTCTGTATCTGATCTTTGATGACATTCGGAATACTCCCATTCGCCTGTCTCTCCATGAGCCGGGACTTCTGTCTGCTTTTGAAGATTACTTAACCCACATGCCTGCAAAATTTTGTCAGGATTCCTTTTCAAAATGCTGATAATCAATCGGATCACCCCATAGACCGCCCCAGCTGAATCCATATTTTGCAAAAATATTATAGCATACATCATTTTCTACAATCACATGAGGATCTCCGCAGGCGCGGTCAACATAGGGAGACGCATTTTCATGGCTCCACTGAAGCTGCCCCTGGGAGTTCCATACATAAGGGTTCTGCTGTGGATTAATGTCAATGGCCCGTCCGTAGGCATGATTTGACAGATTTCCCCCGCCTGTGATCTGCCGATAACAGAATGCGGACGTATTGTTATTGTCAATGGAATTACTGTCAGAGGAATCCCCGTCTCCTGTCCAGTAATCATCGATCAGACGCATGGACTGGATCTCATACTCCGCGGCAAATAATTCCTGAAAAACACTGAGTACATCTCTGCTGATGGCAGCATTTACGATCATTTCTCCCACCTGAATTTCATGATTAAAATTATAGTGCAGCATTTTCAGATACCGAAGATCCTGAAGCCCTATATTTTCGTTTTCATAATAAGATTTTCCGTAGATCCTGTTATATACAGAGTCTCCTTCCAAAATCTCATATTCCTGAAAAAAGGTATTTTCACTGCCCTGGATCTGAGAAATGTCAATGATCTGCCCGGGCTGAAGCTGATCAGCAGAAAGCGCGGGCCGGGCCGGAGGACCGATCATTGCGTTTTCTTCTGTTGTCTCCTTTTGGGGATTTTCCGCAGTTTCTCCCTGAACCTGAGCGTTCTTTTTATAATCTGCAAGCTCCTGTTCCTGAGCCAGGACTTTTTCATTCAGGCTCTGGATATCCTGTTTCATCTGACTGATGGTTTCTGATATTTCATCCTCTTTCTTTTGTGCTGCCCGGCTGTTCTTCTGCAGCTCTTTTTTCATTCCCACAAAGGAATAGCACAGAAGTCCCATTACAAGGAACAAACAGACCAAACCTGTAAAAAACAGGAGCCATAATGTATTCCCTGATTTTTGACTGTTTTCTTTTTTCATTGGCTGTCCTAACTGTTCTCTTCTGTTGTCATTTTTCATATACGGATGTTCTCTCCCTGCTGCTAAATCTCATTTTCAATTTCACTGAGCAGCTTTTTTCTCTGTTTTTCAAAAATCCCTGGCAGAATACACAAAAGGGTCATACAGACTACCATTCCCACGATCCCACCGGCCATCATCACAACACCTGCTCCCATTTCCGTTCCTCCTGACTTTTTATTAACCGTCTCGCTTCTCTGCTTTTTTAGTTACTGAACCAGCCATTGGAAGCTGCCTGATCGTAAAGCTCCTTCAGCCGTTTCATTTCCAGATCGTTTACATTATTTTCAAGCTGCTGCTGATAAAGCTTTTCCGCTTTTTCATAATATTCTTTAAACAATCCGTAGCTTCTCTGGTTTACATCCACTTTTTCCTGTTTTGACACTTCCATAAAAGCCAGGGCTTTATAAGTGCGGTAGTTTTCTCCGTACTCCTCAAGCATCTCTTTCAGAAGAGCAGATGCCTCCTCATATTTTTCCATATTCTGATAAAGGACAACCAGATTATAATCTGTATCGTAGCTTCCCATTCCCTGCTTCTGGATCTGTTTAAATACCTCTGCCGCCTTTGTATAATAAGCTGCATCTCCGGTATCATTTCCCATGTCGCTGTACACCTGTCCCAGGGTCTCAAGAACACCTATGTTATATTCTGTAGGCAGTTCCTTCCGGGCCTTTTCAAGAAGCTGTATCTTCTCATCATAGCCGCCCACACCATCCTCAAGCGCGTCAATACATTTGCATGTCATAATGCAGGCGCGCATCTTCACATAATCGTTCTGCGCCTTTTCCATACAGGTCAGAAAGATTTCTTTTGCCCCCTGAAAATCCTGATTATTATACAGGATCTCTCCCTGAACATAATCAATTTCCACAGAATCGAGACCCTGGCTTCTGGCTGTGTCAAGAGCCTTCTGAGCCTTATCCATTTCTCCGGTATAGGCAAGAGCAATGGCATAGTCACGGTAATAATCACTGTTGTCCGGCTTGATCTCTATGGCCTTTTCATAGCATTTTGCAGCATTTTCATAATCTTCCTGTTTTTCATAGGAATTTCCAAGAAGATAGTACACATTATTTAACGCTTCTGAATCCACTTCAAGCTCCGGGTTTGACAGAATCTTTTCGTTAATAAAATTAATATTATCTCCATACTGTCTCTGCTGGTTCAGAGCCAGAGCTTTCTGGTAATACGCCTCCAGTCTTTCCGGCATAAGACCTGCCGCTTTCTGATAATAGGATTCAAAATTCTCAAATTCTCCTGATGTCACACACTGGGATTCCAGTCTTACAAGCTCCTCATACTGCTTTCTCCGATCCACATCTCTGCGGAAATATCCGTTTACTGTAAGCGCAGCGCTGGCTGCCATAAAGAAGATCACCAGTATATAAATCCCTTTTTGCTTTTTACAAAGCTCCCGGTACCGTCTGTCCTTTTTCTCAATGTCCTTCAGGTCGCTGAGAAGCTCCTCTGCTGACTGGTAACGTTTTTCCGGTCTGGGCTCCAGACACTTCATAATAATATGGGCAAACACCTGGTTGATGCGGATTCCCCGGCTGCGGATATCCTCCACATATCCATGTTCATCCTGAGAAGGCTTTTTTCCTGTCATCAGGTGATACAAAACTGCTCCCAGGCTGTAAATATCCGCTCTTCTGTCAATGGTCTTCCAGAGAGAATGATCCAGCTCATTCTGGTTATAACGCAGCGCCTCTATCTGTTCCGGAGGCGCATATCCGTTGGTATATCCGGTCACCCAGGCAGTGTCTCCATCCAGGCTTGCCGATATATTAAAATCGATCAGACAGATATTTCCATCCGGCTTCAGCATAATGTTTCCAGGCTTCAGATCACTGTGAATGATGGGCGGCTTCTGACTGTGCAGATAGCTTAAGGTGGCACAGATCTGTCTTGCCCAGATAAGCACTGATTTTTCTTTAAATTCTGTGCCTGCATCCAGATATTCCTTAAAGGAATTTCCCGGAATATAATCCATTACGGTATATACATCTCCGTCCGCCTCCAGAAAATCAAATACCTGGGGCAGACAGGGATGGTGGAGATTTTTCAGTACATCCGCCTCTGCACGATTGTTCAGAACATCCTTGATCTCTGCCCGGATCTTTTTCAGTACAACATATTTTTTCAGATTTTTATGATAAGCCTTATAAACCTCTCCGCTGTTTCCGGCGCCGATTTTTTCTATAATTTCATAGGTGTCTGATATGTGCTTCAGCATTCTGTCCTCTCCCTTATTTTCCACATGTAGTATTGTCTGTGACACTGAAGTTCATGCTTCCTGATCCCGGCTGCATTCCTGCGTTTACCACAACAAGGTCCTGCACTCCCGGTTCTTTTCCTGCAAGTCCGCCTCCAAGCGGATTTGGCACGCCGGCCATATCCTGAACCGGATTGTTTGCAAGATCCATTCCCGCAAGCATGTCTGCGCTTTCGGAAACCCAGGAGCCGCTCATTCCCGCACTGGAAAGAGCGCTGATAAAGCCGTCCTTTCCGCCTTCCTGCGGAGAAGATATGGTTCCGTTTATCAGTGAAGCGGAAGCTGACATATTCAGACTTCCGTCTGCTCCCATGGTATAAAGCGCTGCCACTGTTTTGGCGCTGGGATTTCCATCCCCCGTGTTCATTCCAAAATAATAGCCGGCCATTCCGATATCAAATCCTGTTCCGTTTTCTCTGATAAAGCAGGTCTGTGTTCCTCCGTATGTAACTCCTTCCACAGCCTTTCCAAAGCATTCCTCAAATGCAACTGAAGAAACCATGGACGCTGCTCCGCCTGCTGCTGTATAGGTATCCAGAACAAGCTGGCCGTTTCTAATGGAGATTACAAGAAGTTCCTGCATTCCATCACCGTTAAAGTCGCGCTTCTCTGCTCCAAGTGTTCCACTGGCTGCTGCCATACCGGATTCATCCCCGCAGGTATAAGAAGCCGGAGTACTGAGAGATGACCTCGGACTTGCTGCAAGGAGCTCAGCCGCAAAGGCATCCAGAACCTGATCCGGCGTAAGCGCATCCTGTTCTGTCTGGCTGTCCTGATTTTCTGAAGGTGCCTCTGCATTGTTCTGATCTGTCGGAGGAACTGCCGGTTCTTCCGGGGCATCCGGAACTGCCGGCGGAATGCCTGTGTCCTCCGGATAATCCGGGACTGCCGGCGGGATTCCCGTGTCCTCTGAAGAATCCTGCGAAGATTCCGGAGCAGGCTCCGGCTGAAGCTCCGGATCCGGTTCCGGCTGAGGCTCCGGTTCTGCATTCATATCAGGCTTTGGAGTTGGCGTCTGGTTGGGCGCAACAACCACTGTCCAGCCTCCCGGTATGGGAGTCTCTGCAGGATCCGTCATTGGTTCAGGGGTAATTTCTGCATCCGGATCAACTGGCGTAACTGTGGCTTCCGGGCTTACTTCAGGAGTCACTGTGGGTTCTCCTTCCTGATTCTCTTCCGGAGCTTCCGTAATCTCAGGAGCAGGTGTTTCCTCCGGTGTTACCGCAGGTTCTTCCTCCTGTTCAGGAACCGGTGTCGTGTCCTTTTTTTCCTCTTTTTTGCCTGGCTTTTCAGAAGGCTTTGGGGTAGGCGTCACGTAATCATTGATGTATATATGTATATCGTTAAAAATATTAATCACATCTTCGGATGTATCTATATCAGCCGGCATCTGGTTTCCGCTGTTCTGATAAAGCTGCTCCGTCTGCTTGTAAACCGTTTCATACATATCCATCTTGCTTTTCCAGCCGTCCGGATTGGAGTTTAACTGGGCTACAGACATATTTTCCAGATTTTTGTTTGTCTGTTCCAGCATCTTTAAAGCCTTTTCAGGCTTTTTCATTTTATTGTAAGTATCTGCCAGCTTAATGGTGGCATCCGGAGATTTTTCATCAATTTTCAGGGCTTCCTGAAAGGCAAGCTCCGCCTTTTCATAGTCGCCGGATTCCAGATATTTATCCCCAAGCTCCAGCTTTTTCTGAAGCTGTCCTGCCGTTGTATTTTCGGGATTCATAAAAATGATCACAGTTGCGACCATAAGCACACAGACCGCTCCCACGATCACAGGGATCAGGATTTTGGGATCTGGTTTTGATTTTTTCTTTTTTATCTCTTTCATTGTCTGTCACTCTCCCTTCCGGAAAATAAACTCTTCATCAGAAAGTCTGATCCGGTCTTCTTCCTGAAGCTTTTTGGGATGTCCGGGCATTACACGGATTCCGTTCAGATATGTATAATTGCTGGAATCCATATCTTCAATATAATATTCTCCGTCACGGAACCGGATCACGCAATGTTCTCTGCTGACAGTCGGATTGTTTCGGATACAGATGTCTGTCATTAATGCCCTTTTGCCGATTTTACAGTTTTCTGTTGTCACAGAAAAAACCTCCTGGGTATTAATGCGGAGAAGCTTTGCTGCAATTTTCTGCGGCTGTCTTAAAAGTACAGTTTCGCTGTCTCCATCGTCACGTAAAAGTACGGTTTCTGAATCATCATCAGAAAAGTTCTGCTCCGGTGCCGGTTCATCAGACGTCTGTACAGAAACGGGAATCTGTAGATTACCTTTCTGATGCCAGGGTTCGGACTGAGCTGAACGTTCCAGAGGTTTCTGAATTTCTGAGCCACCCCAGGGATTTACAGCTTCCGGCTGATTCCATGGATTCTGCTCTTCTGGTTCCCTCCGGGGATTTACCGCTTCCGGCTGATTCCATGGCTTCTGCTCTTCTGGTTCCCTTCGGGGATTTACCGTTTCCGGCTGATTCCATGGCTTCTGCTCTTCTGGGGCCCTCCGGGGATTTACAGTTTCCGGCTGGGTCCATGGTTTCTGCTCTTCTGGGGCCCTCCAGGGGTTTGCAGCTTCTGATTGTTCCCAGGGGTTCTGAATTTCTAAACGACTTCGGGAATCTCTGTATGAAAACTCATCCTGAGTTTCTGTTTTTTTCCATATGTCTTTTTCCGGATCATTTTTTCCTATTTGTTGAGAAAATCCCCTCTCCTGCCAGTCTGTACTGTCCTGGTCCACTTCCCGTCTGTCATAGACCGGTTCCTCAGGTACCGGAGGAATCAGAATATTTTCCCGTTCTTTATGTCTCCTTCCCTCAGAAGATTTTCTTCTCCACCAGCGGCTTTTGCGTTCTGCCGGCTTCTCTATAAAAATATCTCCCGGCATGTCTCCTCTTGGCTCCGGCGGTATTAAAGGAAGGGGCGCTGCGGAGGTTCTGCCGGGAGCTTTCCCTGTACCGGCAGAAAAATCATCTCCCTGCTCCTCCCTCACAGGAATGCAGATCAGCTTTATCTCTCCTGTGGACACCTCCACATATATGTACTGCTTTTCTGTCAGTATTTCCCCCCTGGGAATGCCCTTTCTAAGCACTTCCTGTACTGCAGCCTCGATCTTTCTGTCTGTTTCCATCTGTTCATTGACCGTCTGCCCGTCTTTCCATGCCATCATATTGATCATTCCGGCTATGTCATAGGTAAAACTGTATCCGTCATTCTCTTTTCTCATAAAAACCGGAAGCAGATTTCTACTGACTGCCCCGCTGCTGATCACAGTCCAGGACTCTGTATCAAGAGCTTCATTTTCCTTTGAAACATAGCTGAATACAGTATGTCCGTCTGTAAAATCATAGATAAATTCCATCTTTTTTCTCCCCCTGTTTTTAATAAATGTCAAGCTGGATCAGCTTCCATTTTCCATTTTCTTTTACAGGAGCAGCCCCTTCTTTATTAAAGGTTTTTGCTCCCTCAAACTGAGGTTCCACCACAAAATCTCCGTTTTCCTTAATAAATCCCCATTTCCCGCCTGAGCATACAGGAGCATATCCCAGTTCGGAAAATGCTGAAGCATTTTCAAACATGCACTTTAAAACCTGATCTCCTTTTGAAGAGACAAATCCCCATTTTCCTGCCTGCATAACAGCCGCGGGACCGGATGACAAAAACGGAGAAACCGCATCGTATTCATCACCGATCTGCACGCCTTCACTGTTGATCAGATAATATTTTTCTCCTATTTTTGCAAAAACCACTCCGTTTCTGGAACAAAATCCCCAGTCGTCACACACAATATCGTCAAAGCCAAAATCCGTCACTGCCTTAAGTTCCGTATTGATAATCGCCCACTTTTCGCCTTTTTTCAAGGCTGCTAATCCATTTAAAAACGGGGTGGCGCCGTCATATTCAAATTTAGTTACAGGCTGAAAATCCTCATTGAGATATCCCCATTTCCCGTCTTTTTTTGCCGGGATAGCGCCCTGATTGCAGACTCCCAGGAATTCATATTCCTCATCCGGCTGCCGCCTTTTATAATTATTTGTGTCTATGTAATACCACGTTCCGTCCTTTTGAACAGGCGCAAATCCATTTTCTCCAAACATGCCCATCTGTTCATACTGAGCGCGGATCACCACGTTCCCCTGAAGATCTGTAATACCAAGATCCTCTCCTGATTTTACCAGCATACAGGAGCCGCAGGCATTGGAAATCTCATCATACTCCTCTCCAATATAGTCAAATCCTCCTGCAAGCGAGTTCAGCTTTGCCCTGAGAGAACCATTGGATTCCTGCTCCTGGATCTGGGCCTGCAAAAGCGCAATAGCGTCTCCCTTCTGTCCCTTTTCCAGATAATAATCTGCCAGGATCATAACCGCCTGCTCACCGTCTCCCTCCAGCTTCATAGCCTGATTACAGGCCTGTATAAATCCGTTTTCATCTCCCAGATTTCTGTAAGCCTCCGCAATCTTCAGATAGATATCCATATTTTCCGGATGATATTCCAGAGCCTTCTGATAGTTAAGGATCGCATCGTAATAAATTCCCTTTTCCTCATTTTTCTGAGCCTCTGCCAGATAGCTCTGGTATTCTGCAGGCTTTTGTACTGCAGATGAAAACGTAGTCCACCATGCCAGCCCAAGAAGAGCCACCACTGCAGCAATCATCAGTTTTTTCATAACCTCTCCCTAAAATCCAATTATCAAAATCAAGATGGTTCCCACTGAAAAAAACGGCGCCAGCGGAATGGAATCCTTCATGGTCAGTTTTTTTCGCAAAAGCTGTACGATACTGAATATTGCAGACAAACTGAGACACACCACCAGATCAAACCAGATCAGGGAGCCTCCCAGATACCAGCCGATCACGGCAGCAAGCTTCACATCTCCCATTCCAATGCTTTTTCTTGACAGAAACCAGGCTGCCAGGAAAATCACCAGGCCAATACCAAGACCGCCAAATGCAGATTCCAGACATTCCTTCCACCAGGCGGGCTCTGCTCCGATCTCGCCAATAAGAAGCATGGTTCTTATAACAAGCATTATGATCAGAAGCTGATTGGGAATCAGCGTTCTCCTGGAATCAATAAATCCCAGAACAACAAGAAAAGCAGACAGAACCAGATAACGCACGATCTTCAGCCAGTGATATCCGTAGAAAGTAAACAGAAACGCCTCTGCCGCCATCAGCGCCGCAATGATCACAGGCACATATTTTTTCTCTTTTAACAGTTCTTTTAAATACTTCATAAGACTCTCCTTTTACGCTCCTGACCAGACTCTGGTAGACGCGCACACACGGTAATGTCTGGCTGGCAGATCAAAAAAAGGAAGACTGCTTTTTATATCATAATCCACCACGATTTTCACCTGGCTGGAGCCATCCTTACACCAGGAGCTGTTATCATATCTGAGATTTGAAACCCCAAGCTTTTTCAGATACGCATCTGTATCTGTGATTCCTGAAGCCACAGCAAGCTGCTGAAGCACACAGGATTTCCCCACTGTCCCAACCATATAGGCAGACAGCGCCTCCCAGCTCTGGGATTTCACGGAGCTGAGCACTCCGTTAATAAACTCTTTGGAATTTGACACATAGCCCTCTACGCTGTCATATACATCCTTTCCGGCATTTCCCATGCCGACTGTGTCATCCACCGTCCCCTGTCCGGATGCAAGCTTCTGTGCTGCGTCATCGATCAGGGACAGATTTTCCCGGATATCCTTCAGACTTCTGTCAAAGCCGGCCGCCTCCTGCCCCATTCCCTGATAGGCGTCCAAAATTCCTGTTTTTTCCAGAATATAACTGTACTGGGCAATCTCCCTGGCAGCCTGATCTGCCGCATACTGTATCAGAAGCTGGGCTCTTGCAAAGGAAACCAGGCTGTAAATACTCATAAATGCAAACAAAAATATGGGAATAAAAAGCGTTGCCTCTACGGTTATGGAACCTTTTTGTCTTTCCTGTTTCATCTTCCTCTCCTGTTAATACGCCAGAACACTTCTGTATTTAATCCGCCTTTTTCCATTGTCCGTACTTCCTGACTGTCCCAGAAACTCCGGAACTTTTGGCAAAAAGGTGGTAGATGCATCCACATCTGCTTTTAATGTCACCATAGTATATTTGCGGCTCAGCTCCTCACTGATATTCAGCTGAATACAGTCTCCTGCACGGGCAACCAGCTTGTTTTTTCCTGAGTTATCCATCATAGAGATCAGAAGAAACAGCTTCATATAATCCTTGTAAGTAAACCTGATACTGCAGACATCTTTATCCGGCCATACCAGAACTGCATTGGTACTTTTGTCCGTACTTGTCAGACTGGCAGTGTCCTGCGTCGCCATGGCAATGGCGCTGCAGCAGAGATAGCCGTATTTAATGATCGGATACAGCCACGCCTGCCCGGAAGCGCTGCTGACTGCGCTTGCAATAGTATTTGCCGCAGTATTCATTTCCTTATCCATAAAAACATACAGCATATCAATGGCAAGGCGGGCTGCATAAAGGCTGGAATAGGCAATTGATTTATTCACCGCCGTAGAGGGATTTCCATAAAGGATGTACTCAATCTCGCCATTCACGATCACATGGCCATCCAAAAGCGATTTTCCGCTGAGGGATTGATCTTCGGGCACTGTTGTCATACAGTTAAACATTTCCGATATGTATTCCATCAGATACGCCTGTTCCAGCACGTTGCCTGCAAGGTTGTCCAGACAGGCTGCAAGACTGTCCAGCCATCCCATATTTTCTTTTGCCGCATCCACTGCCGCATTATCGTCTGAGGTATCTGTATTTGGGCTCTGATCTGTATTCCCGCTGGCATTTACCTTTGCCAGACCACTGGGGAATCGATCCGGAAATCCCTCTGCGTCCTTTTTCAGATTTCTTTCGTTCTCTACAGCGTTGAGGATTTTATCTTTTGCAGCATTGGCAGCCTTTTCCCTTTCTTTTGCTTCTTTCTGATGCTCTTTTCGCTGTTTTCCCTCTTCAGATGTATCAGCTGACTCATCTTTCATATTCTCAAGTGAACTCTTGTAAAACGTACCTGCCTGGGGATTCTGTAATCCGGAAGTCTCGGGAACTCCCACATCTCCCAGAATATTATGGTCTGTCCAGAATCCCTGGATTGCCTCCGACGCCGGGTTCAGCTCAAGCCATGTTCCTTCATTCTCACTGACCTGCTGTTTTTTCAGTGTCTCAGGTATTGTTTTTAACTTTTTTATATTTTCTTTATATACCTTTGCAGCTTCTGTATTTGCTTCAAGCAGAGCAATCTGGTTCTCCAGCTGCTCCTCATTGATTTGTATCTTTTCTCCTTCCTCATCTTCGCCTGGACGCTCCCCTGCATTTATAAGTGATGTACGGGCATCGTCATATAATGCTCTTTTCTTTTTTACATCCTTCCATTTATCCCTGACCTTTTTCAGCTGCTTTACTGCCTTATTTCCTGCACTGATAATCGTATCCGCATTCTTTTCCAGACTCTTAATACCGGCCTGATATTCTTTTACAGCCTGGTCATGACTTCGATTCATAACAGCAATATTGTTTTTTATGTTTTTGGAAATGTTGTTATAGGCATTGATCTGCTCTGAGGAAAAGCCATTCTCCTCCGTGACGATTTTTCCCGTCTGCGGCTGAAGGTCAAGCGCCTTTATCCAGCTGTCCAAAGCCAGAAGTGTTACCATCTTTCTGTAAGTATCTTCCGGAAATGCGGCAGTGCCTTCTGTTAAAATAACAGAATAATCCAGATAATTTCCTATCATTTCATAAGAAATTTCACTGGGCGTATCCGGCGGAAAATTTGCAGTAATCTCTTTATCCAGATACATCTGCAGGGATTTTGCCGCCAGCCAGAACACAGACTTCTGCTGATATGCTGTCACCATCCCCGCAGGGTCGGAATTCTGAAGCTGTCCGATAGCTGCAGCCTGTGTATCAATGGCCTCTTTTGCCTCTTTCATTGGATCACTGAGCTCAGATGCCGCCTGTCCGTATTCTGTTTTTGTGTCTACATATTTTTTCTGTTTCTTCACATTTTTAAAAGGCAGTTTTTTTAATTTTTCTATAATATCGTCAGCAATATAAACAGGACCGCGGAATTTCATATATTCCACGATCTGCTGGCGGAGAACATTCACGTCTGCAAGGGAAGAGGACGATACCCCTTTTGCCTCAAAGCCATTCTCTGCAAGAGAAACCTGAATCACAGAGCTGAGATCATCACTGTCTGCATGCTTCAGGTATCTGGCGCTGATTGATTCACAGAACATTTTCTTCAGGGCTTCCTGCTCCTGGGGCGAACCGGGATCCTTTGCCATAGCGGTCAGTCCATAAGAATCCTTCAGCATTTTATCGTACTGTGCAAGAGCTGCATTCATAGCCAGATCACCGGCTCCTGAAACAACTGTCTTTGACGCAAAAAGGCGGGAAGCATCCACAATAATCCCACTGAACAATAATACCGGTACCAGGATCAGGGTTAAAAATACACAGATCGACCCTCCCTGTTTTCCGCAGAATAACCGCATCTGCTTCCCTCCTCCTTCTGTTTCCTAAAATAAAATATCCATTACCTTGTCAAAGGCCTGACTGAACTTTTCAGCCTGACCCTCCATTCCCAGCTTTTCTAAAAGAAAGCTGCCCATATCCCAGGCAAGATCAATGTTCCGGACAAAATCCGTAGTATTCATTACCGGCTGGTAGGCTGCCGCATAAATCGTAATGTCATCTCTCACTCCCACAAAGCGTAGGATTCCCGGCGTGGGGATCACATAACGCAGCTCTGCCCGCACTGATTTACTGAAAAATGAATTTTCCAGCCCTACATAGGCTTCTGTTTTTCCCATGGAAAACAAAGCGCTGTGCTTTTTCAGTGCTTCCTGATAAGCGGCAGCCCTCTGCTTTGCTTCACTGTCCAGCCCCCAGCGATAAATGTTGGAGGCAGAGCCTTTATAGGAGCTGTAATAGTTTTTTACCTGTGATTCAGTGGGGCCATCCTCCCAGTCAAAATCCACTCTTGTATTTTCCATAGGCTTATCCGGAGTAAACTTATCATACCCCGGATAAGCGGTCTCTCTGGCAAGCTCCATGGCTGCTCTCTCTACCTGAAAGAAAAAATAGCTTTCCTGCATTTTAAACAGCCCAAAATAAATCACTGCCATCACAACGGCAATGGTAATAGGAAAATAAATGGCGGCTTCCACCATAATAGCCCCACGCTGGGTGTTATTGTCTGGCTCTATCATGAAATTCCTTCATTAATCGCTGGTAGATCTACACCTGCTTCTTTTCCAACCTTGTCGAATACTCCATTTATTAATTTTCCTAACTGTTTTCTAAAAATGACGGCTACAACAACGACTGCCGCAATCACCAACAAAATCGCCACGATCTCTGCCGCGCCTTTTTCCTCTGTCTTAAAATCCTCCCAGAAATTATGGATACGGGTTTTTGCTCCGATCCACAGCATGTCCATTTTTCTCATCATCTCTTATTTCCTCCTTATGTGTGTGTACTCATTTATAATAAACCGGTCTGTGCCGTTTATTATCCCATCTGCTGAAATACCGGAACCAGGATCATGATCAGAATCCCTATAAAAATCAGCATCATAGGAAGAAGAAGTCTGGAATTGGCTTTTTCTCCCTTTTGTTTTACTTCATTTTTCTTTACCTCCCACATTTCATCGGAAAGGTCTTTCAGGAAATAGGCAAGCTCCTCATTTCCTTTTTTCAGGTTCTGGATGATCAGAGAGGCAAACTTCCTGATCTCCTTTACATTACAGCGCTCTGCAAAATTCCGGTAAGCGTCCGTTTCCATAACGCCGTTTTCGATTTCCATGCTGGTGTTCCGCATTTCCTGATAAAGAGCTCTGTCTCCTGTAACAGAAACCCGCTTCCAGGCATCCCGAAGCACCATTCCGGAATTAACCAGAAGAGTCAGCTTTGACAGTACCTGAGGAAGATCAAGCACCAGCTCCTGTCTGCGGGCTGTCAGCTTGTCCTGTAAAGACAGATCCAGATAGGCGATTGCCAGTCCTCCCAGTAATAATCCCAGAAGCAGAGCCTCTGCGCTGGCAGCAAGCACAGCCAGAAGGCAGACAAATACCAGAATGGTAAATATGTAAGTGGTTTTTGCTCCCAATAGAATAAAATAATAATATTCTGCATACTGTTTGCCTTTGATCTCAGAGATCTCCTTGATCTTTGCCTGAGCTCTCCGGCTTTTTGTGCTGATGTGGAGAATCTCCATAACAGAAAATCCCACGCAGAACAGATCACTCATCTGAAATTCTCTGGCAAAAGCGCTGTTTGTATACTGTCTGTATTTTTTTCCTTTTGCTGCTGCCAGAAACAGCCAGATCAAAGCAAAAGGTGTGGTAACAGCCAGCAGTATCAACTGAAATAATTCCACGTTCTCTTCTCCTATATCCGAATATCAACAATTTTTCTTCCCATATAATAGGCTCCTCCAAACAGGGCAAGAGCTGTCAGCTTGATCACCACATTGACAGGAGTGTTCTGCACAATGGACATATCGCCCATTCCACCAAGCATCAGCATCAGAACAACCGGCATTAGAATCATAATGTTCAGGTCGTTTTTGTTTGCAGTAAGAAGGGTTCGTATTTCCATTTCTGTCTCAATTTTTTCATTGATGATCTGTCTTGTCTCTCCCACGACCTTTTTCAGATTTCCTCCGTACCGGTTTGTCACCTCAAAAATAGTGGCAAAGCTTTCAATATCGTCCAGATGACTTCTCAGGGCAAAATTTGACAGCATATCGTCAATATTCTGTCCATTGTACAAACCGCTGACGATGAGCTTCAGCTCATGTACAATATCTGCTTTTTCTCCATATATGGAAATCAGATCCGCACACGCGTCCTGAAAGGCGCCCTGTGTATTTTTGCCTGCTGAATAGGAGGCGGATAGGGATTCCATCATATCCCGGAACTGAAACAGAAGATTCTGCATTCGTTTTTCCTTCAGGTAATTTCTGTATTTTGCGATTCCCGGAACAGCCAGAAGCCCTCCTGCAATAACAGAAAACAGAATACTCCTGAAAAATACCATGAAGACAAAAAAGCCTGCCCCAAATCCCATCAGGGCTCCCAGACCTTTTTCCACAGAGTTCATCCGATACACATAATAATCATCTGCATGTCCGAAAAGCGCCTTTTCCGGCACATATTTTTTTCTGTGTTTTTTATTTTTTGCTCTTGCCTCTTTTATATGTTTTTCTTTTGCCTGTCCTGTCTTTTTCATTTTTACAGGCTTTTCTTTTATTACTTTCTCTTTTTTTACCTTTTCTTTTTTCATGGCTTCCCCTATATTCTGCTGCTGACTCCCTGAAGTCTCAGTTTATAGTCATTTCTCAGAGGATTTCCGGTTCTTACCAGATGCCCCTCTACTTTTTCCAGTGTGCTTCCCTCTGTTTCTTTAAAAACAAACAGAGGATTCAGCTGAATCTCCCCGTTTTCATATCCAAGGACTTCTGTGATCTCCATGGTGCGTCTGGATTTATCTCTCAGCCTGGATAAATGAATGATAATATCCAGCGCAGAAGCAATCTGCTGGCGTATAGCCGGAAGAGGCAGTCCGTCGTTGCCCTGAAGCACCATAGTTTCCAGTCGGCTTAACATATCTCTGGTGGAATTGGCATGGCCGGTAGAAAGAGAGCCGTCATGTCCGGTATTCATAGCCTGCAGCATATCAAGGGCCTCTGCTCCGCGCACCTCTCCCACTACGATCCTTTCGGGGCGCATACGAAGAGCAGAGCGGATCAGATCGCGGATGGAAATTTCTCCTCTGCCTGATGTATTTGCATTTCTTGTTTCCAGGCTTACCAGATTCTCTATGTTTTTGATCTGAAGCTCTGCCGAATCTTCAATGGTGATAATACGTTCATCCCTTGGAATAAAATTGGATAAAGCGTTCAGAAACGTTGTTTTTCCAGAACCGGTACCCCCGCTGATAAAAATGTTATATTTTGCCCGGACCAGCTTTTCCAGAAAGGCCGCCGCCTCTCTGGTGAGCGAGCCGTATTTTAACAGCATTTCCACTGTCATAGGCGTTTTTGAAAACTTTCGTATGGTAACAATGGGACCTGACAGGGAAACCGGAGGAAGCACCACATTAACACGGGATCCATCGGGAAGTCTGGTATCCACAATAGGATTGGCCTGGTTCACTTCCTTCCCTGCCTTTCCCACGATTTTCTGGATAATGTCCTCCAGCTGCCGCTCATTATCAAATTTCTTGTTCAGACGATACAGCCGTCCTGCATGTTCCACAAAAATATGATCCGGACCGTTGATCATCACTTCGGTAATGCTGTCGTCTGCCAGGATCTCATCCAGGATCCCAAGTCCCCGGATGGAACTGAATACCAGCCGCACTACCCGTGATCTTTCCTGTGGTGACAGACTGACCTTTCCAAGCTTGTGATCCGCCACGTCAGCAATTCTCCGCATGAGCTGTTCATCTGACGCGCGGCTTAAAAGCATGGCGTCTGCCAGAAGGAAACGTTTGATCTCAAGCACAAGACGGCTTATCATTTCCTCTGAAAGCATACTCTCACCTCATATATTTTATTTTTTCGACTTCTGTTTACTCTGCGTAAACAGTAACCTCTGAGATGCAGGTATCCTCCCAGCTTGTGCCCGGATACACATCTTTCAGCTCCAGACGCATACTGTCTGCATTTACAGAAGGAGACACCTCCACCCATTCGACTTTCCGTTCCCCTGTAAAGGTAACCTGACCGGAATAATCTCCAAAAACAAGGTTTATTGTTTTCGGCTTTGCGTTTCCATAATAATATTTGTCGTTTTTCCAGTTTCCCAGTTTGAAGGCAATATATTTTACTTTATGAAGGCCGTCAAAGCTGAAGCTTACGGATTCATTGATCCCATAGCCTGACACGCCCTCCTGCCAGCTTGTATCGTCTTTTTTGTCAAAAAGCAGCATGGCATTGTTGTTTGTTTTTGTCTGAGAAATGGTTGATGTAGCATTTGCAGAAATAACAGAAACTTCTTTTAATAAGGAAACATCCGGTGTTCCCTCATAAAGCACTGCTGAAGCCGCGGCATTCTCTGATACACTGGCAGGCGCCGGTTCCGGATGATTTTCCTCTGACGGCTGTTCTGTATTCTGAACATTTTCACTGCTCTGAGCCACAGGAAGTTTTTCCTCACCGAAGGCTGCAGTCTGCTGTATGGGATCCTGCGTTTTTTTATCTGTATTGTCAGCTCCCTCTATTTTGATTTCCACATTTTCTGTCTCCGGACTCCCGTCCGTTTCCTCTTTTGTTTCTTCACTCTTTTCTGTAATTTCTACAGAATCACTTTCCTGATTCTCTGTTTTCTCTGATTCTCCTGAACCGTCAGAGGTTTCTTTCATGGCTGATTTAACAGGATTTACTACCACATCATCATTGGGAACGCTGTCAGGTTTTAACAGATACCAGATCAGACCGCCTGTTGCCAATACGATCGCCACTGTCACCGCAATGCTGACAATCCATGTGGTCTTATTTCCTCCTTTACTTCCCGGGGACGGCTGATTGTCCGGAACGGACGGCGCTTCCCACTCAAAAATATCCGGCTCTCTTTCTTTATTACTGTTATCCTTTTCTTTGCTGTGATCTATATTTCCTTTTGGAATGTTTTCTGCGTCTACAGACGAACCGCAGTTTGGGCAGAATCTGGCATCATCTTCAAGTTTTGTTCCGCATCTTTCACAATACACGTTTCTCTTTCCCCGCCTTCCTGTACCAAATATTCAAATATTTTATTTTTCATCTTTAATATGGAAAATAATTTTTGGCGCTGTTTCTCTGCTATCTTTTTACAATATCCGATTTGTTTCTACAATATGTGGCATTTATTGTGGACAATCTTTTTTTGTGTTTTTATTTTCCATCCGCTACCAGAAACCTCCTCACCGGGCAAATTCAGGATAATCTCCCGAAAACCCAGCAACAGGACGGCTTTCCAAAGAATATCCCCGGCTATTGACAAAAATAAAAAACACCGGTTCAAATGCGGGTACTCATAGCCCTCATCTGAATCGGTGTTTCCGGAATACTTTTTATTCTGTTTTTTCTTCTGGATCATTTTCCTCAGAAGCTTCTTCGTTCAGTTCCTCTTCTGCAGCTGTCTCATCTGTATCCTCTTTTATTTCCTCTGCAGGCATCTCAGTTTTTGGAGAAGCTTCCTCTTCGGTTTCCTCTGCGGACATTTCGGCTTGCTGAGAAGCTTCTTCGGTTTCTTCCGCAGGTTCTTCACTGGTTTCCGCAGCATGCTCTGCCGCTTCCTCAGCCTCTTCCCAGGCAGCAAAGGCCTCATGGATCTCTTCCTCTGTTTCTTCCAGCTTCTCTTCTGTGTCTTCAGGAAATTCAAATTCCTCGAAATCATCATCAAAGTCATCAAAATCACTGACTCTTTTTTTCTTCAGTACCATTGCCGCAACTGCTCCGGCTGCTGCTGCCGCCGCTGCTCCTACCGCTACAAAGCCCCAGTATTTGTTTCTTTTTGCCATAATATACTGCTCCTTTCATTTCTGACCCTCAGGTCATTATGATGTATTCCTAAAAATAATCTTATTTTATTGTACTACTTTTTATCTGTAAAAGAAAGGTTAATATTATATTTGAAATTTCTCAATACAGGTTCTGATCTTTCCCCGGATCCGCTGCAGAGCATTATCAATGGATTTGGGTGTTTTGCCCATGATCTCTGCGATCTGCACATAACCGTACCCCCGGAGATAATAGTCCAGCACCTTATTTTCCATAGGACTTAAAGCCTTGCTGATCTCTTTTTCCAGAATACCGGTATTTTCCCTGTCAATTACCAGAGCCTCCGGATTTTCCGACCACAGACCTTCCAGACTTCCGCTTTCCTCCTCTTCGCTAAGTGACACGTAGGAATTCAGAGGAATGTGCTTCTGCCTGGTAGAATTTTTTACTGCGCTGTAGAGCTGTCTGTCTATGCACAGTCCTGCAAAGGTACGAAAAGACGCTTCTCTGTCCGGCCGGTAGTCCTGAACGGCCTTAAAAAGTCCGATCATTCCTTCCTGTATCAGATCGTCTGTCTCTCCTCCGATCAGATACATGGCTCTTGCTCTTTTTTTGACAGTTCCCTTATATTTTTCCATCAGATAATCCGAGATTTCACTTTCTCCATTTCGGAGCCTCTCAATCAGTTCTTCGTCACTGCACTGCCCGTAACGGCTCATACTGCCTCCGTTTTCGTATTTATTCTGCCTTCAGTCTCTGACGCACGATCTCATAGGCAAGCACTCCTGCTGCCACCGAAGCATTCAGGGAATCAATGTCTCCCTTCATTGGAATAGAGGCTGTAAAATCGCAGGCCTCTCTCACAAGACGGCTGACTCCCTCGCCCTCATTTCCAACGATCATTCCTATAGGGCCGGTAAGGTTCAGCCTGTACATGGACTCTCCGCCCATATCTGCACACACGAACCAGATTCCTTTTTCCTTCAGTTCCTCTATGGTACGCACCAGATTGGTCACCTTTGCCACAGGAGTATAGTTAAGGGCTCCTGCCGAGGTTTTTGCAACTGTGGAAGTCAGTCCCACAGAACGTCTCTTGGGAATGATCACCCCGTGGGCTCCCGCCAGATTGGCAGTACGGATAATGGCCCCCAGATTATGAGGATCCTCCACATTGTCCAGAAGAACCAGAAACGGCGGTTCTCCTTTTTCCTCTGCTTTTGCCAGAATTTCCTCAACCGTGGAATACTCATAGGCTGCCACCTGGGCGATGACACCCTGGTGCGCTCTTGTCTCACTGAGCTGATCCAGACGCTCCTTTGACACATAATTGATAATGGTATCTTTTTTGCGCGCCTCTCTGGCTATGGTACGGACCGGTCCGTCCTGGCAGCCGTCCAGAATAAACAGTTTATCCACGCATCTTCCGGAACGAAAGGCTTCCAGAACTGCGTTGCGGCCTTCTATCTGCTCGCTCATAAAATTTCCTCCCCGATTCCCATACGGATCAGTGTGATCATCCGTGTGTATTCTTCTTTCAGATACAGATATCCCATCAGAGCCTCAAATCCTGTTGCCCTGCGGTAATCTGCCATAGTCGCATGCTTTGCCATAGTAGGAGAATGAGCGTTGCGGCCTCTCCTGTAAACACTTAATTCCTCCGGAGTCAGTTCCTTTTCAATGATCTCCATGATTCCCGACTGAGCTGCCGCCTTTACAAGGCTGCTTGCTTTTTTGTGAAGACGGTTTACCGGACAGTTGCCTTTTTTTACAAGGATCGTCCGGATGATCAGCTCATAAACGCCGTCTCCTATATAGGCCAGAGTCAGAGGAGAATAGCTTCGGATATCCTGCTCCTCCAGATGAAACAGTTCATTCAGCTTACTTAAATTCGTTTCCATTTTACTCCCTCACGGGTATCCTTAAGCTCGATTCCCATTTCAAGAAGCTGATCGCGGATCTCGTCGGCTCTGGCAAAATCTCTTGCCTTTCTTGCATCCTGACGCTCCTGGATCAGAGCCTCGATATCAGAGTCAAGGGCTTCCTCTTTTTTCAGAACGATCAGTCCAAGAACATCGCAGAGCTTTACAAGCATATCCAGAAGGCTTCCTGCAAACTCGCCGCTGCTCTTTTCATCTGTATTTGTGTTTGCAAATTTTACAAGCTCGAAAACTGCTGCCAGAGCATCTGCTGTGTTAAAGTCATCATCCATGGCTGCTTCAAATTTCTGCCGGTAAATCTCCGCATCTTCCAGAAGCTTCTTCTCTGCCTGGCTGGCTGCTTCTGTATTGGAAGCTTTGCGGTCGTTCAGGCGGGCTGCTCCCTCCTGAATACGTTCCAGAGAATTTTTTGCGGCCTCCATCAGCTCCGCGCTGAAATTAAGCGGACTTCTGTAATGGGCATTCAGCATAAAGAATCTCAGAACCTGCAGGTCATACTGCTGGCTGATCTCTCTTACTGTGCGGAAATTTCCGAGAGATTTTGACATTTTGCGGTTATCAATATTCAGGAAGCCATTGTGCATCCAGTATTTTGCAAAGAGCTTTCCATTGCAGCACTCACTCTGGGCAATCTCATTTTCATGGTGAGGGAAAATAAGATCCTCTCCGCCTGCGTGAATATCAATCTCTTCTCCCAGATATTTTTTGGACATAACAGAGCATTCAATATGCCAGCCGGGGCGTCCGTCACACCATGGGGAAGTC
Source organism: Blautia sp. CAG:257 (assembly GCF_000433815.1). Classification (NCBI taxonomy): domain Bacteria; kingdom Bacillati; phylum Bacillota; class Clostridia; order Lachnospirales; family Lachnospiraceae; genus Blautia; species Blautia sp. CAG:257. The sequence continues at coordinate 23,740 of NZ_HF999096.1, read as the reverse complement.
CAGTAAGGCTCTCCCTCTTTTTTCGGCTTCCAGAGAACAAAGTCCATTGGATCTTCCTTCTGATCCTCGCCGGAAACCTGAAGAGCGCGGAAACCGGACTGCAGATCATCCAGATTTTTATGAGAAAGCTTGCCATATTCCTTAAAGTTTTTTACACGGAAATAAACGGTTCCGTCTGCAACCGGATAGGCATAGCCTTTGTCAATAAGAGTCTGGATCATTTCGATCATGCCATCGATCTCCTGAGTTGCCTGAGGATGTGTGGTTGCAGGTTTTACGTTCATTCCTGCCATATCCTTTTTGCACTCTTCAATATAACGGCTTGAAACCTCCTCAGGGCTTACGCCTTCTTCAATGGCTTTTTTGATGATCTTGTCATCCACATCTGTAAAGTTGGACACAAAATTCACCTCGTAGCCTTTGTATTCCATATAGCGGCGCACTGTATCAAAAATGATCATGGGGCGCGCATTTCCAATATGGATCAGATTATAGACAGTAGGTCCGCAGACATACATTCTTACCTTTCCCTCTTCCAGGGGCACGAATTCTTCTTTTCTTCGTGTCATGGTATTAAAAAGCTTCATAATTCCTTTCCTCCGATTTCTGTTTTTCGGTAATGGCAGTTGCCCTGATTCCGGAACTTTAAACCTCTTCCAGAAGGCAGATCGCCTGGGAGGCGATTCCCTCTCCTCTTCCGGTAAAGCCCAGCCCTTCCTCAGTGGTTGCCTTGATATTGATTCTGTCTTCTTCCACGCCCATTGCCTGAGCCAGATTTTTGCGCATCTGAGGAATATGAGGCGCCATCTTCGGCTTCTGGGCAATGATCACAGCGTCTACATTTCCCACAGCAAAATGGTGTTGTCTTAAAAGCTCCATAACGTGTGTCAGAAGCTTTACGCTGGATATTCCCTTATAAGCAGGATCTGTATCCGGAAAATGCTTTCCGATATCCCCAAGAGCTGCCGCCCCCAGAAGGGCATCCATAACAGCGTGGATCAGAACGTCCGCATCCGAATGTCCCAGAAGGCCCTTTTCCCATGGAATGTTCACGCCTCCAAGAATCAGGTCACGGTTCTCTGTCAGTTTATGTACATCATATCCCATCCCAACTCTCATGGTCATTCTCCTTTCACATCCAGAAGCCGGCTGACTCTTAAAAAACTCAGCCTTCTTCTCACATAAGGCGCCAGTCTCAGACTGACAGGCACGATCTCATCGGTCAGTCCGATCTCATAAACACTTTTTTTGCAGCCTGCCAGTTCCATCAGATGAAACAGTTCTTCCTCTTCCGGAAGTTCCTGGATCATCTCTGCGATCATTTCCAGACAGTCTGCCAGCCTGGAGGGATTTATCTCACGAAGAAGCTCCGGATCATTTTCTTTCTGTATTCCTTCCAGAAGGCCTTTGGAGCCGAAATATTTTTCCAGAAGGGCGGAATCTTCTTCACAGGCTTTCAGCTGGCATCGTTCCTCTCTTATAGCGCGGGCAAGCCTTTTATATTCCCTCAGTACAAGAAGAGTTCCAACAGAAACTTTTTCGCCGTGAAGGGCATCCAGAGGTCCGTTTACCACTTCCATCTCCCAGAGGTGGGAAAGATGATGTTCCGCACAGGAAGCAGGTCTGGAATTTCCCACCATCTGCATGGCAAGACCGGAAAGGATCAGTGCATACATCAGCTTTTCACAGTCCTCCGGCTCGCCTGAGGCAATTCCTTTCACACAGCTGCAGACTGTTTTCAGGGCTTTTTCTTCCATTTCTATAATTTCACTGCAGATATATTCACCTGTCAGAAGACTGGCTATCTTCCAGTCTGCAAGACAGATATATTTTCCCAGAAGATCTGAAACGCCTGACGCAGTCAGTCTTCTGGGAGCATGAGCAAAAATATCAGTATCAGCAAACACAGCTAAAGGAGCCACTGCCGGTACTGTTTTTTTCAGACCTTTCCAGGTCATTGCCGCAACATTTGATACGAATCCGTCCACGCTGGCCGCAGTGGGAACGGAAATAAAGGGAATTTTGTACTGGTAAGCCAGATATCGGCTGATGTCATGGATGGTTCCGCTGCCTACTGCCAGAATCAGGTCAATATCCTCTTCCATATAATTCTCCACGATCTCCACAGCGTGTTCGTCTGCATGAAGTCCCTCTGCGTCCAGAGTCAGAACCTGACAGCGGTCATAAATATCTTCCATACATTCTTCTGTTGCTTTCAGCGTATTGGTATCGCAGATGAGAAGCGGAGAAATATATTCCTTCAGAAATCCATCTGACATGGCTTCTTCAAGCTTCTTGACAGCACCCTCTTCTATAATGATTTCCTTTACTTCTATATGATGTTCTCTCCCGCACCTGCAAGGTCGGCCAAAGTCATCCGTATCGACTCGCATTTATTTTTTTCCTCCTGATTTCAGATATACTATTACAGTCTGATATTATACATGATTTCCGCACAAAAAGAAACCCCCAGATTCCCTCTGAGGATTCCCATAGCTTCCGCTTTTGTCTTTTTCGCACAGTCCCGCCGGATCGCGCCCGGCCATCTTTTTCTGCGTATTTCCTGTCAGATCTTATTTCTCAACAGCTGCGATCATTTCCACTTCGCAGAGAACATTCTTCGGAAGTGTTTTTACAGCCACACAGGAACGTGCAGGCTTGTTTACGAAATATTTTGCATAAATCTCATTAAATGCCGCAAAATCACCCATATCAGCAAGGAAACAGGTTGTTTTTACTGCGTTGGCAAGATCTGTTCCGGCTTCCTTTGCCACAGCCTCCAGATTTTTCATTACCTGCTCAGCCTGAGCTTCAATGGTATCTCCTGCAATCTCGCCTGTAGCCGGATCTACCGGGATCTGTCCGGAAGTAAATAATACTCCATTTAAGATAATTGCCTGAGAATATGGTCCGATCGCTGCCGGAGCTTTGTCTGTATATACTACGTTCATGTTCAGATCTCCTTTCTTTTTTCTGTTCTGCTTTTATTTTATATCAAAAATTTGTAAGGGTCAAGCAAAAAGATTGTGTTTTATCAGGTCCATTCCTTTCAGGAGAGATTCAGATAATTATAGACTACTCCTGAAATACTCCTGATATTGTCAATGGCTTCGCTTCCGCTTTTAAAATCCTCTGACATGACACAGAGAATATAGGTTGTTTTTGGACCATACACAATCGCCATATCGTGCTGATCCGAATCTGTTTCACCTGTTTTGTTGGCTATCGGAATGTCCGCGCTGATCCCTGACGGAATCTTGGCAGTATTTTTCTGGTTCATCAAAAGCTCCAGCATTTCTGCAGAGGCTTCCTCACTGACACATTCCCCCCGGAAAATTTTTTCCAGAAGGATTCCGCAGTCCCTGACCGTTGTCGTATTATGACCTCCCAGATTCAGCTTCGGAGATGAAGACGGGTGCAGAGTACTCTGATAGGAAGTATTTTCATATCCCTCTTTTTTCAGATATTCATTTACCTTTTCTGCTCCGTCAAGAAAATCATGTTTTTCCGACTGCAGTCTTCCGAGTTCATTACAGGACTCATTATCGCTGACTGTGATCATGTTCCAGAGAAGATCGTCCACTTTTCTTTCTGCAGCCCCACGGTCTGCCTTCATAAGCGTTTCCTGATGTGTCAGCACATCTTCCATATTTTCATAGGTTTCTGCCATCACAAAGGCTTTAATTAAACTGGCAGAGTACAAAGGCGTTTCATTCAGAAGGATTTCTTCACCTGTATTCAGATTTTTTACATAGACGCTCCAGACTCCGTCGTATTCGGAGATCATGGACTCAAGCCGGGGCTCTAAGGTATCCATTCCAAGATTCTCAATATCTGAAACCTTTCCTGTGTCATCTACAGGGAAGCCCTCCGGAGTGGTCCCTTCTGCCTGGACCAGAACACCGTTTTCACCTCCGAAATAGTAAGTTCCTGAAAATTTCTGACCGTTGGATGTCATCTCTATTTCATGATATCCGGGAGTTGTGATCATCCGTCCGTTTTCATCAAAAAAATAATATCCTTCATAGGAAGTCTTATCCACCGTCAGCCCGGTCATATATCTGACCTGAGGCGCCGCAGTAAGCTTTCCCAGATTATTTACCATATACAGCCCGTCAAATCCGGTCTCCGTCTTTGTTCCGTCATTGCCCGGAACCAGGCAGGTCAGCTCTTTCATCTGGACAATGTGGGGATTTCCGGCTTCAAAATGCCCTGACTGGTCATGATAATAAAAACCGTCCAGAACTGTTCCGTCGATTTCCATATGGTCAAAGTAATGAACCGCTGATTCCTCATGTCTGGTTCCGTCTTCCTTCAGACAGTAAAATCCCTCACTTTTTAAAAGATAGGTTTCCGCCCCGTCTCCAACAGGCTTTATCTGCGCCTCGCCTACTGAGGACAAAATACTTTCTGACTCCTGCTCTGCTGCATATACGGGCATTGTCAGTCCCAGGGACAGACAGAGAATGCCGGCGGTCATTCCACGCCGAAAAAATATTCCAGGCATAATTTTTTATGGTCTGATCAGATTTTCAGGATCAGACGTTCCTTTCTCCCAGAATTTACCGGGGTATTCCATACTTATCCCAATCAGCAGTATTTTACCGCTGCATTTTTTACAGTATACCTGAATCTCATTGGATGTCAAGCACATTACGTTTCCAGAAGTCTTTTAATATGCTTTCCACATTCCCCATTCTGCAGATATGCATATCGTTCCATTCTTCCGGAAAAAGGATGCGGTACTCGGTACTTCTGAATCTTTCGTCCATAAGAAGGATGCAGCCTACATCCTCCTTTGTGCGTATCACTCTGCCGGCTGCCTGCAGCACCTTATTCATGCCGGGAAAACGGTACGCATAATCAAAACCATTTTCTCCCAGCCTGTCATAATGCTTTTTTAAAACCTCCCTCTCTGTATTTACCTGAGGAAGGCCTGTGCCCACAATGGCTGCCCCGATCAGGCGGTCTCCCATAAGGTCGATCCCCTCTGAAAAAATCCCTCCCATAATACAAAAGCCTACAAGCGTGGTTTCTCCCTGTTCTTTAAATTCTTCCAGAAATTCCTCCCTGTCTCTCTCATTCATGAACGGGGTCTGGCACACACATGTTACCCAGTCTGCTGCAAATTCCTGTTCATACACCTGCTTTACATCCTCAAGAAGCTTATAAGAAGGAAAGAATACCATGTAATTGCCTTTTTTCTGCCAGGCCATCCTTGCAATATATTCTGCGATCCTGCGGTATTCCTCATAGCCTCTTCTGGTATACCGGCTGCTTACATCCACACAGGTAAGAATACACCGTTTCTCCGGATCAAAAGGAGAGCGTACATAAATGCCATAGTCATCTTCTCTTGTACTGAGAAGCTTCCTGTAATATTGCATAGGAAGCAGGGTAGCGGAAAAAAACACCGTACTTTTTCCTTTATTCAGACACTCCTGAAGGTTTGACGCAGGATTTACACAGAAAAGCCGTATCCTGAATTTTCCGTCTTCTCCTTCTGAAGTATAAATTTCATAATTTTCATCCACAAGCTCCGAGATGTTCAGAAAATCACGAACCTCAAAATAAAAATCAAGGATCCTGTCCACCACTTCCTGAGAAGGCGGCTCTTCCAGCAGCCTGTCCATTTCTCCCTGCGCCTGAAGCAAGGTCAGAGGCAGAGTGCCTGTACTTTCCAGGATTCTTTCTGTTTCTCCGTCCTTTTTTATTTCAAGGAGCTGTCTGGCCGCCCGCCCCAAAGCACGATACAGCCGCGGACTGTAGGGTTTGATATACTTCCTGATTTCCATAATATCTTCTCTGGCAAGAGAAGCGCTGTACATTTCCCTGCCCCGCTCTGCCAGATTATGAGCTTCATCAATAAGAAAAATATAGTCTCCGGATACTCCGTCTCCAAAAAAACGTTTCAGCTTTACATTTGGGTCAAACACATAATTATAGTCGCAGATGATCCCATCCACCCAGGAGCTGAGATCCAGGCACATCTCAAAAGGGCACACCTTCCACTTTTCTGCCTGTTCCAGGATCTTTTCACGGCTGAAAAACTGCCCGGCAGTCCACAGCTCATAAACTGCATCATTCACTCTGTCAAAATGACCTTTTGCCCAGGGACATTTCTCAGGTGTACACTCGGTTTTTTCGCAAAAACACAGCTTTTCCTTTGCAGTGATGGTCACCGTCTGAAAAAGAAGGCCTTTTGTCCTCAGAATCTCAAAGGCATCCTGAGCAACGGTTCTGGTAATAGTTTTTGCCGTAAGATAAAAAAGCAGCTCCCCTTTTCCCTCTCCAATTGCCCGAACAGAAGGAAATACAGAGGACATGGTTTTTCCCACTCCTGTAGGCGCCTGTACAAAAATCTGTTTTTTGCTGGAAACAGCATGATAAACGCCGGCAACCATTTCTCTCTGGCCTTTGCGGTAAGGAAAGGGGAATTCCAGATTTTTCATGGAGGCGTTTCTTTTTTCCTGCCATCTCAGCCTGAAGGATACCCATTTATGATATTCTCCTGTAAGTTTCTGATACCAGGCTTCCAGCTCTTCCCTGGAAAAAGATTCCCGAAACCATCGGATTTCTTCTGTATCCAAATGAGCATACGTCATCTGAACGTCTATTTTTTCCAAATTGTTCTGAAGCATATAGATCCAGGCATAACACATGGCCTGAGCCCTGTGAACCTCCACAGGACTTTCCAGATGCTCCAGTTTTTTGTAAACGCCTTTGATCTCATCAATACACACGGTTTCTTCTTCTGTAAAAATCCCGTCCGCTCTTCCCTCTACCCGAAGGATCAGATCCTCATATTCCGTATCCTGCTTCAGAGAAACCTCAGACCGGTAGCTGCTTCCCATCTGCTTTTGAATTTTGCGGTGGATACGGCTGCCCTTCTGCATTGCCTCCTTATCCTGCACGCCGCTCCCACTGTCCAGATCCCCGCTTCGCAGAATAAATTCTACAAGATTACGGACAGAAATGCGGACTACTTTCTTTTCCATTGTTTTTCTGCTTCCCCCAAAATCTCCCATTAATAAATATAAGTTCTTCCACTTCTGAAAAGGCGCATACCTGTTTTCAGGTTATGCGCCTCTGACACTTGTAATCGTTTATGCAACTGCAAATTTTGCTATGACTTCATTGAAATGAGTGTTTTCCCCATAGCATCTGACAGTGAGCTTTCTGGTCAGATCCATACTGAGAATTCCCAGAAGGGATTTTGCGTCAATTATAATCCTGTTATATGAAATATCAATGTCAAAATCACATTTACTTGCCGCATTGACGAATTCCTTTACATCCTCTGTGGCATTTAACATAATCTGATGTTCTTTCATTTGTCTCATCCTCCTAATGTTTTCTGCACTAGGCGATATTTTGTCACTCTGTAAAGAATTTGTCAACAGACTTCAAATTTTCTTCATATTTTTCGACTTATTATACAATTTTTTCATGTGTTTTATTATTTTTCAGGTACTTTTTCTAGCTGAATTCCGGCATATTTGAACGAAATTTTAATGGAACAAACTGCCTCTGAAGACCGGGATTTTTCCTTTCCGGTATGGTAATATGGCTGCAGAAGGCCTTCCAGAGATTCTCATACTCATCTGACTGTACCGGATCCATCTCTTGTGTATTTAATACTGCCTGTATATAAACCGTACATTCTCCGCCCTGCTCATGAGCCAGAACCTTCTGCCTTTTTTTGTCATAGATCATCCAGTTTTCATTTGGAAAACGATCTGAAAAATGGGGCGCCAGAAGTTCCAGGATGTCATTTTCCGGCTGAATTTCCGAAAAAAGTACTCCGCTGCCAATCTCACGGAACCTTACAAATCCATAAAATCTGTGAATCTCATGCCACACCTTGACCTGAAGTGAAGAGACAAGACTCACCGCCGGATCTGCCAGAGCTTCCAGTACCCGCGTATCAGCCCTTCCCTTTTCCAGTGCTCTGCGAAGCAAATAAAAAATTGCCGTTCCCTTTTCCGGATGAACAGATGCCGCAGCATAGCACACTGCTTCATAAACCTGTCCGCCAAGCCTGGTTTTTATCGTTCTGGCAACCTTAAATGCCTTGACAGAATCTGAGATGATCTCCAGGTTTTCCGTAAAAAGCTCCGGATGATCCGGCTCTCTGACAGCAATCCCCACGGAGAATCCTCTGTTTCCCCAGCGCCAGCCGTCATAAACAGCCGTAAAGATTCCTTCCATCGTATCGTCACAGATCAGCATTTTCTTTTTATATTCCACAAACGCTCACCCCTTCCATTCCCGGAACAGCCAGATCTGCGTCAAACAGCGACAGCTGTCTATAGGTAATCCCCGTATCTGCAGGATTTTTTCCGGTGCCTGTTTCCAGAATATTTCTTACTATATAATCCTCATCCAGCTTTACCGGATACATCTGTCTTCCATTGCAGGTAATAAAATATACTGCCCTCTTCAGCACCACTCCGATCTTTTTCAGATCAGAAAAATCCAGCGTATGATATCTCCTGGCTCCCATAATCCTCCTGGCAGATTTCTCGCCGATTCCGGGAACCCGGAGAAGCGTCCGGTAGTCTGCCCGGTTGATCTCCACAGGAAAACATTCCAGATGACTGATGGCCCAGTCGCATTTGGGATCCAGGAACAGATTAAAGTTCGGATGCTTTTCTGACAAAAGCTCTTCTGCCCGGAAGCCATAAAACCTGAGGAGCCAGTCTGCCTGATACAGCCGGTGTTCTCTTAAAAGCGGCGGCCCCTGCGGAAGAACAGGAAGATCTTTATCTTCATTCACAGATACAAAAGCAGAATAAAATACACGCTTCAGAGAAAACTGCCTGTACAGCGCCTCTGCCACAGAGACGATCTGGTAGTCACTTTCTCCTGCTGCTCCTACGATCATCTGAGTGCTCTGCCCGGCAGGCACAAATTCCGGAGCATGCCGGTAAAGCACCAGCTCCTGTCTGTTTTCTTCCCTTCTGTTCTGTATCTGTTTCATGGGACGGAGAATCGTAGTCCTGCTTTTATGGGGAGCCAGCTTTTTCAGTCCCTCCGCAGTAGGAAGTTCCAGGTTCACGCTCATACGGTCCGCCAGATAACCTGCTTTTTGGATCAGCTCCGGTGAAGCCCCCGGAATTGCTTTCAGGTGAATATACCCCTGAAAATGATATTGTTTCCTTAAAATTTCCACAGAGCGGATCAGCTCTTCCATGGTAGCATCCGGAGAACCCTTTACCCCGGAGCTTAAAAACAGCCCCTCAATATAATTTCTTCTGTAAAATTCTATGGTGAGCCTGCTGATCTCTTCCGGGGTAAAGCTTGCCCGCACCACATCACTGGAAGCGCGGTTCACGCAGTATTTACAGTCAAATACACACTCGTTGGTATAAAGGACTTTCAGAAGGCTGATGCACCTTCCGTCTCCTGCAAAGCTGTGGCAGATGCCTGCTGAAATGCTGTTTCCGATCCCTGTCCCGTCTCCTTTTCTTGCTGTTCCGCTGGAGGTACAGGCAACATCATATTTTGCTGCATCTGCCAGTATTCCCAGCTTTTCCATTACTGTCATTGACTCCTGAATAACCATATGGGCCTCCCAAACATTTGTTTGTAATTATTTTAATCCAAACAGACGTTTGTGTCAACCCAATAAAACGGGATGAACTAAAAAATTCCAGAACAAATCTGGAATTTTTTATTACGTAATTATTTCAATTTTAAAGCTGTGTTTCCACAAAGATATCATAGATCGCTTTTACAGCAGTCTCAAAATCACGGTTCTCAACGCCTATGATAATATTCAGCTCACTGGATCCCTGATCGATCATTTTTACGTTTACATGAGCATGAGCCAGGGCTGCAAATACTCGGCCTGCAGTTCCCCTCTGAGATTTCATTCCCCGTCCCACGACAGCGATCAGAGCAAGGTCTGATTCCATTTCCACAAAGTCAGGCTGTACGGCTCTGTGAATGCCTGCGATCACCTGCTGCTCCTTCTCTTCAAATTCATCCTGATGCACATAAACTGTCATGGTATCAATTCCGGAGGGAACATGTTCAAAATTAATTCCCTGATCTTCAAAAACCTGAAGGATCTTTCTTCCGAAGCCTACCTCGCTGTTCATCATGGATTTTTCGATGTTAATAGAACAGAACCCTTTTTTGCCTGCAATTCCTGTGATCACATATCTTGGCTTGCGGCAGGTGCTTTCCACAATAAAGGTTCCCTTGTCCTGAGGACGGTTTGTATTTCTGATATTGATGGGTATCCCCTCTTTCCTTACAGGGAAAATGGCTTCCTCATGAAGTACTGTCGCGCCCATATAGGAAAGTTCGCGAAGCTCTCTGTAAGTAATCGTTTCGATCACAGCCGGATTCTCCACGATCCTGGGATCTGTTACCAGGAAACCGGAAACATCTGTCCAGTTCTCATAAATATCCGCATGGACTGCTCTTGCCACCAGAGAACCGGTCACATCAGAGCCTCCCCTGGAAAATGTCTGAACGGTTCCGTCCTCCTTTGCCCCATAAAATCCCGGAATCACTGCGCGCTCACATTTAGAAAGACGTTTGCCAAGAAGACGGTCTGTTTTCTCCCCGTCAAAGTTGCCGTTTTTATCAAAACGGATCACAGATGCAGCGTCAACAAACTCATATCCAAGATACGCTGCCATAATTTTTCCGTTTAAAAACTCACCTCTGGAAGCTGCGTAGTCTGTGCCTGCCTGCGCTCTGAAATCTGCTTCTATCTGAGCAAACTCTTCCTCCAGGGAAAGCTTAAGATCAAGACCTCTGATGATCTCATAGTAGCGCTCTTTGATCTCCTGAAAGATTCCGCCGAACTCTTTTCCCTGGGCAGCTCTGTCATAGCATGCATACAGAAGGTCTGTTACCTTTGTATCACCGGAAAATCTTTTTCCGGGCGCAGACGGTACCACATAACGTCTGCCTTCCTCACTGCGGATAATGTCTCCGACTTTACGGAACTGCTCTGCATTTGCCAGAGAGCTTCCTCCGAATTTTACCACTTTTTTCATAATACTTCCTCTCACCCTTCTTCATTTAATAGCTGCATTCAAAAAACGCAGCATAATAGAAAATCTGATTTTTATTTTATTGAAAAAGAAAGATTTTTGCAAGTATTTCTTTGATTTTATCGAAAATATAACGGCATACTCAAATATAGCAGTATTACTGCCTGTTACTGTTTACATGTTATAATCCTGCAAGTCGTTTTGGCATAAAAATCCCAGAATCCCGAAACATACTGGGCAAAATGACACTACCGAAGATGATCCGGAATGTATTTCGGTCAGGTTGCCTCAAACGTAAGGAACAGCCTCCGTTTACGCGCAATATTCCTTCATGATATTTTCCAGCGCAGACGCACTGCTGGTATGGCATCTGCATACGGGAATAGATTTTCTCTTTGCCTCTTCCACCGCACAGTTGACCATTTTGTGAGATACTGTGTTGGTAAAAAGAATCAGAAGATCCGGCGCTCCGATTTTCTTTTTCATAGTACCTTTTTCTTTTGCAAAAACTTTTGCCTTACATCCATAGCCTTTGCAGATATTTTCATACTGACATACCATACGCTCATTACCGCCCACAATCACAACACTCATATCCCGCTCTCCTTTGTTATTTATAACTAACTTAAAGTTAAAAATTTGAGTTAGCGTTTGCTAACTCATTGTAAACATCTTATCACAGGATTTTTTATTTGTCAAAAGATTTTTGTTCTTTTTTATGCTCTGTCACCTCACAGACTGTCAGAACCCTTTCTTTTACATGAAATTTTATATTTTTGCTTCCATAAGAAAGCCCATAGATCCTGTTGGGATCCTCCTGATAACCCGGTCTGGGATCGTTTTCCAGAACCTCTGTAAGAGCCGCTCTCTGTTCCTCTGGAATTTTCTCCAGAAGCTCCTTCGGAAACTCTACGGCAAGTCTGCTCCTCTCAATCTGATCGGTAAATCCTCCCGCTGCCCCGGGATGACTTTCCACATAAGGAAGGTACGGTTTAATATCAAAAACAGGAGTGCCGTCCATAAGGTCTGCGCCCGATACATGAAGTATGGTTCCCAGCCTTGGATGCTGCTCCACCTTTTCCAGCCGGACACAGGACAGCCCCAGATGATTTGGGCGAAAGGGGGATCTGGTGGCAAAAACACCTTTCCGCACATTTCCTCCCAGTCTGGGAGGACGTACTGTAGAGGACCAGCCTTTTTCCACTGCCTCTGAAAACTGCCAGATCAGCCAGATATAATCATACTCCTCAATTCCGCGGAAGGCTTCCGGCCTCCTGTATTCCGGCTCAAAAATAATCTGAGCCTTCTGCTTTTTCAGCCATCCGCTCTGATGAGGAACACCAAATTTTTCCGGAAAGTCATTGTGGATCTGCGCAATGATCTGCAGACTGTGTTCAGATTTTGGCATTATTTCAGACATTATTTCCCCTCCCACAAAATTTTACCGGTCAATCACTTCTACCGGAGTATCATCTTTTTTATCAAGATCATTTATGTATTTTTTTGTTTCTTTTACAATTACATTGGATAAAAGAAGTACCGCCACCAGGTTGGGAATTGCCATAAGCGCATTCAGAATATCCGCAACTGTCCATACCAGATTCAGTGAAACTACCGGGGCCACTGCCGCAACAATAATATAAACCACTCTATATGGAATCAGTCCCGCTTTTCCGGCAAAATATTCCACACACCTCTCTCCGTAATAGGCCCACCCGAGAACGGTTGAATACGCAAAGGAAATAATTCCCACAACCAGGATAAAGGGGCCCAGTACCGGAATCTGCTGAAATGCCAGAGTGGTAAGGATTCCTCCGTCCGTAATATTTGACATATCAATGGACGGATTTTTCATAATGCTGGTCACAAGGACCAGACCTGTCATCAGACAGACTACAACTGTATCCCAGAAGGTTCCTGTGCTGGATACAAGAGCCTGGCGCACCGGGTTTCTTGTCTGCGCTGCTGCGGCGGCAATAGGCGCGGAACCAAGGCCTGATTCATTGGAAAAAAGTCCTCTGGCGATTCCATACTGCATTGCCATCATGATTCCTCTTCCAACCAGTCCTCCTGCAGCAGCTCCCGGAGTAAAAGCAAGCCTGCAGATGGTTTTGATTGCCGGAATGATAAAATCAAAATTCAGTCCCAGAATGATCACACAGCCCAGAATATAAAAAGCTGCCATAAAAGGAACCAGTTTTTCACATACGTTTGCAATGGAGCGGATTCCCCCGAAAATAACCAGCGCTGTCAAAGCTGCGACTACGATTCCCACCAGCGCCGGAGCAATATGCAGATTTTCCTCACAGACAGTGGCAATGGCATTTACCTGCGTGGCGCAGCCGATTCCAAAAGAAGCGAAGCCTGCCAGAAACGCAAAGATCATTCCCAGCCACTTCATGTTCAATCCGCGTTCCAGCGCATACATGGCTCCCCCCTGCATTCTTCCGTCCTTTGTCTTCACACGATATTTCACTGCGATCAGAGATTCACTGTACTTGGTTGCTATTCCAAAAACACCGGTGATCCAGCACCAGAAAACAGCACCGGGTCCCCCCAGCGCCACAGCGGTTCCCACACCGATAATATTTCCTGTGCCAATGGTAGACGCCAGCGCGGTTGTCAGAGCGCCGAACTGACTGACCTCTCCTTCTGCATCCGGATCTTTTGTCACAGACAGTCTGATTGCCTTTCCAATCTTCCTCTGTATAAATCCTGTCCGTACTGTCATAAAAATATGAGTTCCAAGAAGCAGAAGGATCATCCACCATCCCCAAACCATCTTGTCGATCTGATTGATCACATTTACTATCGTATCAAACATAAAAATCTCCTTTTTCTTTTTTAACGCCTTTCTTTTATATCTGCCCTTCCTGCTGCATCCATGCTTTCAGTGCACTGAGATTCCTTTTGGCATCTTTTTTTCCCAGTTCATATACCTCCTGAATTTTTTCCAGATCACTTTCCATCCTTCCCACGGTCAGTCTTCGGCTAGGCCGGATCACAAAAGCTTCTCCGGTTTTTTCCATAGCGCGGATATCTGCCAGGGTCTGATTATATACCTTATGCCTGTTTTTCAGGGCATCCACAAATCTGGGATATCGGTGATAATAAATTTCTGCCAGCTTTACCATTTCCGGCTCTTTTACAAAACCTTCTTCTCTGGTAAGAACCACCACATTCCTTTTATACCCCATTCTCTGGAACTGGCTGACCGGAATACTGTCTGTACAGCCCCCGTCCAGAAGCTTTCTGCCTTCCCAGTCAACAATCCGTGATACATAGGGCATGGATGCCGAAGCCCTCATCACATCTACCTGATTCAGCATATCTGTAATTCTGATATATTCTGCCTTTCCGGTTTCCAGATTGGTGCACACTGCATAAAACGCTGTATCTGATTTAAAAAAAGCTTCATAATCATAAGGATCCAGACGCTCCGGAATCTCATGATAACAGAACTGTTTTCCCACGACTTCCCCTGTGTGTACCAGACTCCACAGACTCATAAAATGTTTGTCATTCCTGTATTTTTTATAATACCGGATACTTCTTCCCTTCTGGCCTGACACAAAGGAACAGCCATGGAGCGCCCCTGCAGAAACTCCGATCACTCCGTCGAAATGAATCTGATTTTCCAGAAACACATCCAGAACCCCTGCCGTATAAATCCCCCTCATTGCTCCGCCTTCCAAAACAAGTCCTGTTTTCATCTGACGCCTCGCCTTTCTCTTATCCAGTAATCCCTGATCCGTTCCCATGCTTCTCTGTAGCTTATATGATTTTCTGCTGCAAAAGCTGCCGCACTTTCATATTCCGGATAACATCTTCTGCTTCCGTCCGGAAGTGTGCAGATTTTTACTGTCGCCACTGCCTCAGGCATAGAAAGCTTTTGAATCTCTCTTTTTAGAACTGAACGTTCCATCCGGCTTCTCCGAATACCAATGGTAGTGGTCTGTCGGAAAAGAATTTCTTCCAGAGCAGAAATGTCCTGTTCTGCACAGATCACTGACAGAATCCATGCCGGGCGGTTTTTTTTCATATAAGCCGGCATATAATACACGTCTCTGGCTCCCGCTACAAAAAGAAGATTCATTACGTTTCCAAGTTCCTCTCCGGTACAGTCGTCCACATTTGTTTCCAGTTTCCAGATCACATCCTTCTGCACCTGATCCTCTTTTTTCTTTTCCGGAGTGATCAGCATTGCCCTTAAAATTCCCGGACATGCATATTTCCGTTTCCCTGCCCCGATTCCGGTTTTATCCACTGTGAATTTTTCCGGAAGACAGTCTGATGTTTTTATGGCTGCCACAATAGCTGCCCCGGTAGGCGTTACCAGTTCCCCCTCAATGTCCGTGATCTTTAAAGTAAGCCGGTTCTGCTGCACAATATTCACAACTGCAGGCACCGGCACCGGAAGTGTTCCGTGCTGACAGCGTACAAAGCCTGTTCCCTCACAGAGCTTTGGCACGATCACTTCCGTAATGTCCAGATCATCCAGGCACACTGCTGCCGC
The DNA here is from genome assembly GCF_000433815.1 of Blautia sp. CAG:257. Lineage (NCBI taxonomy): Bacteria > Bacillati > Bacillota > Clostridia > Lachnospirales > Lachnospiraceae > Blautia > Blautia sp. CAG:257. Next base: position 8,209 of record NZ_HF999096.1, on the reverse strand, counting down.
TGCAATATCCACTATGGAATCCACTGCTCCTACCTCATGAAAATGCACCTGTTCCTCTGATACTCCGTGAGCTTTTGCCTCAGCCTTTGCCAGAATCTGAAAAATATGAAGCGCAGTCTCCTTTGCCCGGTCTGTCATCTCTGAATTCAGAAGAATCTCGCGGATTTCTTTCATTCCTCTGTGTTCATGAATATGCCCATGGTCATGTCCTGATTCCCCGGTATGGAAACTTCTGTGCCCGTGGGCTGTTTTTTCCGTATGCAAATCTTCCATTCCACGATCCGGTTCTTCTGTATAAAAAGGTTCCTCCTCATGACCCGGTTCTTCTGTGTGAGCATGTTCCTTCCCATAATCAGATTCTTCTGTGCAAAAATGTCCGTTGGCTGTCTCTGTACAGTCATGTACATGTGTATGCTCTTCTGTATGGACATGATGAGCCTGCTCTATGCTGTGACCATGAAGATATTCCATATCATGGTCATGATTCTCATGGTTTTTATCCAATATCACAGAAAAATCACAGGCATCCAGCCCGGACTTTTTCACCCGGGTGATCTCTGTACGAAATCCGTCAGCCCGGATACTGGAAAGCGCTTTTTCCAGCACCTTCTGATCTGCTCCCAGGTCAAGAAGCGCTGCAACCGTCATATCCCCGCTGATTCCGGAATAACATTCCAGATATAATGTCCTTCCCATAAATCTCTCCTTTATTTTTCTCTGATACCAAGTCTGTTGATCTGCGTTGCTATATAGCCAGCCCCATAGCCATTATCAATATTGACCACTGCAATTCCATTGGCGCAGGAATTGATCATTGTCAGAAGGGCTGAAAGTCCATGCATACTTGCTCCGTAGCCTACAGAAGTAGGAACTGCGATCACCGGTTTATCTACCAGTCCTCCCAGCACGCTGGCAAGGGCGCCTTCCATACCGGCAACAGCAATCACACAGTTTGCCTCCTGGATCACATCAAGTCTGGAAAAAAGTCTGTGAATCCCGCTGACTCCTACATCATAGATCCTTTCTACTTCTGAGCCAAAATATTCTGCAGTCTGGGCAGCTTCTTCCGCCACCGGAATATCAGCGGTTCCGGCAGTACATACTGCAATCTTTCCCACGCGTTCCTTTTTTTCTTTTTCTATCTTGATGATATGTGAGATTTCATCATATTCCGTCTGAGGAAACAGTTCCTTTACCAGTTCATACTGATGCCTGGACGCTCTTGTTCCAAAAACCTCACCGTTTTCCTCATACAGCTTTTTAAATATTTGCGTAAAATGAACGTCTGCCTTTCCGCTGCAGAAAATCACCTCCGGAAATCCGCTTCGAATCTCTCTGTGAGAATCCAGCTTCGCATAATCCATTTCCTCAAAAGGCTGCTTTCGAAAATAATGCTCTGCCTCCTCCAGCGTAATCTCATTTTGTTTAAATTTTGTCAGTACCTCTCTTGCTTCCATTTTTATCTCACCTTAACTCCCGCTTTATCCCTGTCAGTTTCTGTAAATCCCGTCTTTTAAAAAGCCTGTTTCTGAATAAACAGTGCCTGATTTTGCTGCAAAATAAAAACAGGAAAGCCGCCCGGCTTGTGCCACGCACCTACTTCCGGCATTCTCCCTGTTATCTTCGTTTCCCGAATAACTCCGGCTTCACCCCGGTACAGTATTACAGAAATAACTATAGCATATTTCCCTTCCAAATTAAATAGTTTTTTATATTCCTCAGACTGTTGTTTCCGCAGGCAAAAGGCAGCGCAGACAGCAACTTATTTCTTGACAGTTTACCTGAAATATGCTATCTTTCTCATTAATAAACAGAAAGGATGTGAATTTTGCGTGGAAGACAATTCCGATGAAAATCATACTACAAATATTACGGATTCCCACATTGTCATTATGTATATATAGAGGTATAGCTTGTGAGCATGCTTACAGGCTATGCCTTTTTGTCATTTTATACTGCCTGCAGGCAGATTTACTTATTAACTTACAGAAGGGAATTAAAATTTAATCATGATAGGATCTGTTATACTCATTATTGTTTTTACATTTTTGAATGCAGTTTTCGCCAGCGCGGAAATCGCCGTTATCTCCATGAATGAAGCCAAACTCAGGCATCTGGTAGATGACGGCAACAAACGGGCAAAAAAGCTTTCTCTCCTTACAGAACAGCCGGCCCGGTTTCTTGCCACCATTCAGGTTGCCATAACTCTGTCCGGATTTCTCAACAGTGCGTTTGCATCTGACAACTTTGCAGGTGTGATCGTAGATGCCCTGATCTCTGTGGGTGTTCCGGTTCCCAGAGCAACCCTGAACTCTATTGCGGTTATTATCATTACCATTGTTCTTTCCTATATCAGCATTGTATTCGGCGAACTGGTACCGAAACGGATTGCCATGAAAAACTCCGAGGCTCTTTCCCTTGGACTTGCCCCTACCCTTTATGGAGTCTCCAAGGTCTTTTCGCCTCTGGTGTCTCTGCTGACAGGATCTACCAACCTGATCCTGAAGCTTATGGGCATCAATCCTGCCGAAGATGACGAACAGGTAACAAAGGAAGAAATCCAGATGATGCTTATGGAGGGAAATGCCCAGGGTGTCATTGATACACAGGAAAACGAATTTATCCAGAATATTTTTGATTTTCATGATATTACTGCGGAACAGGTCTGCACACACCGTACGGATGTAATTGTCCTGGACACAGAGGATTCTCTTGATGAATGGAAAAATATCATTTATCAGAATCGCCACAGCTACTATCCTGTCTGTCAGGAAACCAAAGAAAATATCATCGGTATCCTGGATACCAAAGCCTATTTCTGTCTGGATGAACGCACCAGAGAAAACATTCTGACAAAAGCCGTAAAGCCTGCTTATTTCATTCCGGAAAGCATGAAAGCAGCAAAGCTTTTTGATCACATGAAGCAGTCCCGGAATTACTTTGCAGTTCTTCTTGATGAATATGGCGAAATGTCCGGTATCGCTACTCTCCACGACCTGATTGAAGAGCTGGTAGGCGATATTTATGAAGAAAACGAGGAGAATCCGGAAAAAATACAGCAGATTTCTCCAAATTCATGGCTGGTCCGGGGCGATGTGGAAATGGATGATGTGGCTGATACCCTTCACCTTACTCTTCCAGAGGGCGACTATGACACCTTTAATGGTTTTATCTACAGTATTATTGACAGTATTCCGGAGGACGGCAGCCAGTTTACCTGTGAAAGCAACGGCATGATCATCCATGTAAAATCCGTTGCCAAGCATAAAATCGCAGAGGCTGTTGTAGAACTGCCGGAAACTAAAAAAGAAATAGATGAGGAAAATTAAATAATTTATAATGGAAAAAAGGGGGCTATCGGTTAATATCGATTTTTCACTTAAATCTTAAAATACGAATCTTCCGTAGAAATCAGTATTTTTAACGATAGCCCTAAAAAATGAGATACCCTGTAAAAAATACAGAGTATCTCATTTTTTTATGGCAAGGCTCAAAATTTAGAATTTATGAAATCATTTGAAAATGCCTTAGTGCATCTTCTATAGCTTCTTCCTTTTCTGCGGTAACTTGTGGCACTCTTGTTTTTCCTTCCCCCAGATTATAATTGATTCTTTCAATAATTCCATATTTTCTTTTTACCTGTGCTATGTATAGGTTTGTTACATTCATTCCGTAATTTTTCAATACATACTCTTTAATCTCTTCATAGGTAGCCTTACTCTCTGCCCTTGATAAATCCACTTCATCAAGATTGATTTCAACCTCAATATGCGGTGTTGACTTTAGCTTGGACAATAAAACGCACGTCTCCACATGTGTGGAGTTTCTGAACCCAGTAACCGAAAAGCAGATTTTCCTCTTGGCGGGAAGCTGTTTTGTCCTGCCAGTTCTTTAATTCGCCTTTTCAAAACAAAGTTCTCTGTAATACTCTACACTGTGTCAGCCAGCTCTACAATGACGTATTGCTAACAATAAAACTCTTAAAGATAAATCTGCAAGAATTTTAGTCTTAGTAATACCACATCCGTCTTACCATACTTCCGTTCTTAAATAATACCACAATTTCATTTGATGTGATTGCCCAAATGCGATCTACATACAGGCTTACCAGTTCATCTTCGTATTTCTTATATTTTGAATATCCTTTGATTGGCCTGAATCGAGAAGCAATCCACTTATCTATATTATTTTTCAAAAGTAATTGACATAGCTTTTCCGCCAATTCATAGTACGCATTCATTTCTCTTGCGTAATATTCCATCAAATTCTCCTTTGCCCAAAATCCCTGCACATTTTCATGGAGTGCCTTTTCGATTGCCTTTTTATGATTCAGCATCTGTTGTGCAATGCTTCTTTGCTCTTTTATGTCCGGATGGTCAGGAACGGGGAGAGCTTGCTTCATGACAGCGTATGCGTTCCATACTTCCGTATGCAGCGCCTTCTCTGAAATCGTGTATCCTGTTCGACACACTCGACCGGCATTTTTTATATAGCTGCCACATTTCCATACAATATCTCTGTTCCTGGCAACTCTTCTTGTTACCCGCATATAGGTACTCCCGCAATCATAGCATAACAGTTTTCCTGTGAGTGCATATTGAGTGACTTTTCCTTTCAATTGTCTCTTAACATAACTGCGCCACAATCTTTGTTCTTGGACCCCGTAGAATACTTCTTTTGAAATAATCGCCGGATGATTGTCCTCCACAAAGTATTTGGGAAGTGTCCCATTATTTCTTACCCTTTGCTTTGTCAAAAAATCTGTTGTGTAGGTTTTTTGCATCAATGCGGCACCAATGTATTTCTCATTGGAAATCATTTTATTGATAACGGTTGGTTGCCATACGGTTTTACCCATTACGGTTCTTCTTTGATGTTGTTCCAGATATTTTTTAATTTGAACACCACTGCAGCCGATTAGGTACAGTCGGAAAATTTCTTGAACAACCGCCGCTTCCTCCGGAACAGGCTGCAGTTTTCCGTCCGGACCTTTTGTATATCCCATAAAGTGGTTGTAGTTAATAGTGGGTCCGCCTTTTTCATACTTGCTTCTCAAACTCCAGCGAATATTTTCGCTGATATTCCGACTTTCCTCCTGCGCCTGACTGCTCAGTATCGTGATAAGAATTTCACCGGTGCTTTCCAGCGTATTGATATTTTCTTTTTCAAAATACACCGCAATATTTTTGCTTTTCAAATTCCGTATTGTTGTAAGAAGATCCACGGTGTTTCTCGCGAAACGACTGATGGATTTGGTAAGGAGCATATCTATTTTACCGGCTTCGCAGTCCTGTAACAATCGCAAAAAACCGTCTCGCTTTTTCTTTACCGTGCCGCTTGTGCCTTCATCAGCGTAAACACCGGCCAATATCCAACCTTCTCTCTTTTCAATCATCGCCTGATAGTAGGTTATCTGCCTTGCATGTACTCTAGTTATAATATTTTCTTAAGCACATACAGTAACGCATCAATATGCTCTTTCTCTAAAATCAAAGGAGGCAACAGGCGAATCACATGTGAACCTGAAGGAATTACGATAATTCCCGCTTCTTGTAAAGCATTTATATAGTATGCGGCAGGTACAGACAGTTCAATTCCTTTCATAAGCCCCAGTCCGCGCACCTCTTTGATCACAACTTTTTGAGCGGCCAATTCGGACAATGCCTTATCTAAATAGGTCGTCATAGCCCTGACATTCGCCAATATGTTATACTGTTGATAAAGCTGGAATACAGCAGTAACGGCTGCAGCGGCCAGAGGATTGGAGCCGTAAGTTGTGCCATGATCTCCTGCACACAATACACCGGTTGCTGCCCCTCTGGTTCCAATTGCACCTACCGGAATTCCGCATCCCAAAGCCTTTGCCGAAACCACAATGTCGGGAGCAACGTCGTACAGCTGATACGCAAACATATTTCCGCTTCTGCCCATACCACATTGAATCTCATCCAAAACCATCAAAATTTTGTTCTCATCGCAAAGCTTTCGGACTCCTTTGATAAAGTACTCAGTGGTAGGATAAATTCCGCTCTCACCTTGTACTGTTTCCATAAAAATTGCACAGGTATTTTTTGTAATCAGGCGTTTAACGCTGTCCAGATTATTGAAATCGGCAAATTTAACATGAGCAAGCATAGGAGCAAAAGGTTCCTGATAGGTTGCTTTCCCTGTTATGGATAACGCCCCCATAGATCTGCCGTGAAAGGATTTTTTCATGGCAATGATCTCTCCATTATGATTATTATGCTTCAAAAAATGATATTTCTTAGCAATTTTAACCGCACCTTCGATTGCTTCCGTTCCAGAATTGGTGAAAAACACCTACTCCATGCCAGATGCCTGATTGAACAGCTTTGCAGCTTCAATCGCAGGAACATTATAAAAAAGATTAGATGTGTGTAGCAGCTTCTCCATCTGTTCTTGCAGTGTACATGTGTAATTCGGATCGTGATATCCCAAAGCACACACACCGATTCCAGACCCGAAATCCAAATACCGTTTTCCCTCTGTATCATAAAGGTACATACCTTCGCCATGATCCCATACAATGGGATAACGATTATATACAGGAACAAACTGCTGATTTGCTTGTTTGATATAAGGATTCATTTCAGTTCTTTTCCTCCTCTACTTCAATTTTAAATACATTGATTACATCCACATCTGGACAGCAGAATACAATGGAGCCATCTGGTTGGCTGGGGAGTTTTCCCCCATACCGCAGAATGTCAATGTAAGGGAAAGCCACGTGCATGGCCATTGGGCAGAGAGCGCCTCTTTCGGTATCAAAGTCAAAGGTATCTCCAATTCGATGACCACGATGGCACCCCATGTGCCCCTTTTGATCTATTAAACTGATTTTAATTTTAGGCTTTTTCATCGTTAATTTCCTCCAAAAATTGTTCAATGGGAATTCCCTTGTATTTGTCAGTATCATGTAGATTAGCATAAATAATTTTTTCGAGTTGTCTCATTGCACTTTGTACGCTCTCCAAAATCTGACCTAATTTTAAATAATGCCCTACTACAATCGCCATAAAAATATCCCCTGTACCTGGAAAACGCACCGGTATTTCTTCATAAGGAAGCAAGATACACGAATTTTTCGGAGAACTTTTTACAACAGTAAACATTCTTCCATTGATATTTGCGCTTGTAATCACAACGGATTTGGCACCAAGCGTATGTAGTCGATTTGCGATTACTTCAATTTCCGGTTCAGAGTAAGTGTGTTTAACTGTGTATTCGGATAAAAAGCACGCCTCCGTAATATTGGGGACAATCACATCTGCAATAGAACACAACCGTTTCATGTAAGTGACTACTTGATTTGTTACACCATTGTATCGTTTTCCGTCATCTCCCATAATTGGATCAACAAAAATCGAAGTACCTGATTTTTGTTGTTCCTTACAGTATTCATATACAAGAGATGACTGCCTTTCCGACACAATAAATCCAGTACAGATTGCATCGAAAGAAAACATTAGTTTCTTCCATACCAGAAGCGTATTTTCCATATATTCTGTTGTATCCAGAATATCAAACTGACCATAATCCAGAGTGTTGGAAACAAGTGCAGTAGGCAAATTGAAAGTTTCAAATCTCAAGTGAGACAAAACAGGAATCATGACAGATAAGGCGACCTTGCCATAACCTGCCATATCATTGATCAATAAAATTTGAGTTTGCTTTTTATCTGCCATAGCCATATTTCCTCAGTGACCGAAATAACAAAGTCTGCACAGTGTTTTTCCTGACTCTGTTTGAAAAATCTTCTGTAATGTGGTTTCTATTATATTTTTTCCCAGATTATCTTCATAAAAATTTACCAAAAAATCTGCTTCCACAAGAATCTGATAGTCAATACCATCTATATCTACGTAGGTATGATGGTGTCCTACTAAATAGCAGATTCGATTGATGTCTGCTTCCTCAAATCCCAGCTCTCCCAACATTTTGCGGGCATAAAAAGGACCTTCTTGCTCCTGTAATCTCCCATTGAACATCCCATACTTTTCTTCTGCCGGCCGAATACCAATATCATGAACCAATGCGGCGCATTCGGTCAAAAACTGACTATGCCCATCCAACTGTTCCATACGACCAATCATCTGTGCAAAACTGTGAACTTTTATCAAATGATGAATGCGTTGTGGATCATTCTGATTAAAACGAATCATCTTCTGCATTAACATATCAATTATAT
>NZ_HF999095.1:0-4152 GCF_000433815.1 Blautia sp. CAG:257 | reverse complement strand
CTGCCCCTATTTAGAACTATCTATTTCCCGACAGCCCCAGGCTAAAGCCGTACAAAAAACAGCCCGCATATATTCTACTATATACACGGGCTGTTCATATTATTTTTTATTTCTTATAAAGATAACTGCTGTATTCGGGATCCTCCAGATTCGATGCATCTATCCACGCCGGTTCCAGAAAAACAGTTCCCTCTGCATCTCTGTTCTCCGGATCTGTTACTTTAGCTGCCGCCAATATGGTCTGATATCCCATCTCATATGGATCCTGGGAAACAATTCCGTATTCTCGTCCATCCTTCACTGCCTGCTGCTGCTTTGTGGTTGCATCCACACCGATCATCACCGGCAGATCTTCCTCTGCCTGATCCAGAGCAAGATATAATTCTGACATGTCCGCATTTGTGCAGTATACTCCTGCCGTATCCTGATTCTGTGCCAGAGCCTCCTGCATGGCAGCGCTCATATCTTCTACCTGATCTGCATAGATTTCCTGTACAACTTCCATATCTGTATATTCTGCAATGGCAGTTTTAAATCCACTGACACGCTTCTGGCTGCTTTCTGTCTTTTCCTGAGCAGAAAAAATCAGAATACTGCCTTTTTCACCCAAAGCTTCTGCCATTTTTTCTCCGGCAATTTCACCCACACGTTCATTATCTGTTCCATAAAACCCTGTTACAAGTTCATTTTCGCTGACGTTGGAGTCAAAAATGATTACCGGAATATCATTTTCTGTGGCCGTTTCCAGCTGAGCCTGACAGGAGTTCATATCACTTGCAGAAAAGCAGAGAACGGAAGGATTTTCTGCAATAACTGCATCAAGGGTATTTACCTGCTCTTCCACATTCAGTTCATCATCCGGTCCTTCAAAAGTCATTTTAATCTGGTCGTCTGACTTAAATCCATAAGCGGTATTAAGATCTTTTACTGCATCTTCCATACCTTTATGTACCATATCCCAGAATTCGCCACTGACACTTTTGCTTACTACTGCAATTCTGCTTCCGGCCAAAACCGGCGCTGATGTATCAATACGGGAACTGCTGTCTTCTTTCTCACTTTTTTCTGCCTCATCTTCTGTCCGCACATCCGCAATTACCTTTTCCTCAAAAACATCACATTTCGCAAAAATCCCTGCCGCCAGAACTGTACCTGTCACAAGGACTGCCGCAACAGTTGTTTTTTTCATTGATTTTCTCCCCTTCTGCTACATCTGTATGTGCTTCCAACCATTTTTACGTTTCGATACATCACCTTATCATATTTTACATTTTACGTCCATACTTTTCATAGTTTTTTCATGATTTTGGGTAAAGTTTTACACTTTTCCAAAAAGCGCCGATTTCTACACCGACTGGGGAATACAAAAACCGGAAAATGCCTGGCCCTGAGGTGTCACATAAAAATCCATTTTTTTCCCTGTTTCCGGATGCAGAAAACTCAGACAGCAGGAGCACAAACCCAGAGGCAGCCCCGAGCTGTCTTTGGGATTATATTTCCTGTCTCCAATAAGAGGCAGTTCCGCGTGCGACATCTGAACTCTGATCTGATGGTGGCGTCCCGTTTCAAGCTGGATTCTTACCAGACTGCGGTATCCGGATACTGTACAGTTATCAGAAATCTCTTCCAGCAGTTTATAAGACAAAATTGCTTTCTTAGCTCCCGGAGTCTTTTTTTCTGTCGCAAAAGACATATTTTTTCTTCCATCTCTGTATAAGTAATCTATAAGTTTCTTTTCTTTATCCATAACTTTTCTGTCTGTCACAGCCAGATAAATTTTGCCTATACCGTCTGTTGTCATCTGTCTATTGATATTTGCTGCGGCAGCAGACGTTTTTGCAAAAACAATCACTCCTTCTACCGGCTGATCCAGTCTGTGCAGGACTCCAAGCCACGGAGCATTCTTCCCTCCTGACTTTGCTGCCAGGTAATTTTTCAACGCACTTTCCATATCCATGCTTCCCATTTTTGCATTCTGAACTGCAAGCCCTGCCGGTTTATGACATACCAGTATCTGACTGTCCTCATAAAGAATATTTTCCTGTATATTTCCTCGCCACATAAAAAAACTCTCCTTTTTACTTCTGTGGAGAGTATACTCTAAAAGACTGTTTCTGGCAAGAACGACGGCCATCACTTTTTACTTCAATTTCAAAAATGATGACCGTCTTAACATTCTTCGTTATTCAATTTTTATTATCCTCATTTAAAAAATTATCTTGTGTCTAATTGGTTTCTATAAAGATTTACCCTATTTAGTTTTTCCGTTCCGTATATATTTCTGTATATGTGATTCTTTTTCTGATTTCCTGCTCGTAAACATTATGATTATTTATCATTTTGTTTATTTAGAAAGTTGATAGATTTTGAAATTATAACTTACGGATTATAATTTCTAAAATTACAGCACCCTTTGTGAGAAGATACTCTTCTGATGCAAAGCTTCAATTCATATAACTCATTTTACAATTTCATTATATGGATTTCAAAATATCTTTCCTGTCTGTTTACAAACTTTCCAAAAACTCTTCTTTCCGGCAAAGTTCTGAGACTGGCAGTTATACTTCTTCAGTAAATATTTCTTTACATATTCCTGAAGTTCTTTGTATCAGGTTCGTGACAGTTATTCAATACGAAAAATCGTTTCTATATACCTGAAGTACGTTTTCCTTATACAAGTCACTTTAAATTTTTATCAGATATGATATCTAAATCAGTTATTCCGGTATCTGTCACTGGAACTTTGTTTTCTGAAAAATATCCTTGCGATTCGTATCTTCCGGATTCATTCATTCAGATTATTTACTGAATAAATTTCACCTCATGGATTTCCATCCCTCAGACTTTTTAACTTGAAACTAAATTCTCCTGATCAGATCACAAACTATAATATCAATCGATTATTCCTTTTATGTGACTGTTATGGATTTACTTTACGGTTCTTATGTACCAGGTCTTTCTTGCAGGAAATACGATTCCTGTCACTGTTTCGTATTGATAAACAAGTAATCTACTTTCCCAATGGAACCACCTTTGCCCTTCTTTTGATTTCATCCTTTTCATGTAACATTTATATATGCTATGAATTGAATGATTTTCTCTTTTGTACTTTGATTGTTTTTTCTTTTGATGAGTATATGATAGCACTGCCCCTCTTATTTGTCAATACATTTTTCGATTTTATTTTCATTTTTTCTACATATTTTCATTTTAATTTGGTTTAAAACAATTATATTTTTATATTTTTGCAAATTTCAGATAATTATAAAATCAAACTATAAATAAACAAATTTGAAAAGATGTTCATGTTCACAGGCCATTATCCCGCCAGGTATTTTATCATATACATGCCAAACTCCTGTATTGCCTCATTATATAAACGTTAAACTGTGAATAAGAAAACATCGAATTTTGTACAATAAAATCCGTAATATACGGACATAAAAATATTAAGCTCTATATACGCATCTTCTAAAGAAAAATTCGTGATGATTTTGTGCACTTTTTCATATTTGCTCATCTATAACATTAAAAATAGTATATCGACCCTGCAACTATAAATAACATATGATTCTTTTCCCCCTCCTCTGCACAGATCACAGGCAGCAGAAAACATAAGCTCCTGTTATTTGTCTTATCCTGTCCGCTTCCGGGATCTAGCAGAAGTCTGACAGATCTAAAACTATGAACTTTCAGATTCTCTGCAGACTGAAACGCCAGAACACAGCTGCAGGATTTTACCATAATCCTTTATCCGACTAACGCAGACAATGCCGCACGCCTCTAAAGTCCTCAATCCTGAAGGGACTTGCTCCGCTTCGAGCACCAGATGTAAACTGCCATGGGTAATCATCTTCCCCTACATCTGGTCACATCCTCTCCTCTGATCGCTTCCTCTCCTCTAATTACATCCTCACAAAGCGTTTTTATTAACCACAAAAATTCGTACAGAACGTATTACTTTCCCGAGGCATAAAAATAGCCAGAGCCGGATATGAAACGCCCTAAAATATCAGATTTCAGGGACGTCTCAATATTCATCCATGCCTGGCTATTAATAAATTCTTTAGGTTAGAATCGATGATGGGGTAAACGAAAAAGCAGTTTTGACATTTCAGTGAACTGCCCCTTCGTTTACTCTATTTTCGATTT
>NZ_HF999094.1:12581-12815 GCF_000433815.1 Blautia sp. CAG:257 | reverse complement strand
CCTCAGATTTCCAGAGCAGGTATTCCGGTGATCAAGGATATTAATGAGACCACTGCCAGTATTTCTCTGGAGTACGAGATCATGGCTGCCAATGATGAAGGAAAAGCAGAATATTATAATGTGACAGATTTTTACAGAATGCGTTATACGGAAACACGTATTATGCTTCTTGATTTTACAAGATCTGCCCATCAGATCTTTAATCCGGAACTTTCTGTAATCAGCGATAAAGGC
>NZ_HF999094.1:11114-12497 GCF_000433815.1 Blautia sp. CAG:257 | reverse complement strand
GATGCTTCGGTAGTGGCTTTTGTCCGGGAAGGCGAGCTGTGGACCTATGCGCCGGAAAGTGGGAAATTTGTGGATGTATTCAGCTTTCGCAGAAATGTTGACAGCGATTCCAGAGATGCAGATATGAACCATGACATTAAGCTTCTTGGCGTAGAAGAAAACGGCGATGTGGATTTTATGGTTTATGGATATATGAGCCGCGGAAATCATGAAGGATACAGCGGCGTTGGCATTTATCATTATAACAGCGACCAGAACATGGTAGAGGAAAAGGTATTTATACCAGGTACGGAGTCCTATGAATTTCTCAAGGATGATCTGGGGATCCTTTCTTATGTAAACAAGGATAACCAGCTGTTCCTGGTAATGGCAAAGGATCTTTACCAGATCAACATTGACGAAAGCAGTTATAAGGTGCTGGCAGAGGGGATCAACAGAGATAATTTTGTGGTTTCTGATACCAATGCCCATGCAGCCTGGATCGTGTCCGAAGGAGAAAATGCAGGTCAGATACAGATGATGGATTTTGATTCCCAGAAGGTAAGAATGATCGCTCCGGGCCAGGATCAGGAGCTTCGTACGCTGGGATTTATGAATGAAGACCTGATTTACGGAATTCTTCACAGCGGAGATATTCTCACAGATGAAAACGGTCACAGCACAGAAGGGCTAACATCGTTTCGGATCGAGGACTTTGAGGGCAATTTGAAAAAGGAATATCACCAGGAGGGAATGTATATTGTCAATCCTTCTGTGGGCGGGACTCTGATGGAGTTTCAGCTTGCTGTAAGAGGAAAACAGGGATATTCTGTCCAGAAAAAGGACAATATCATGAACAATGGAAATAAAACGGCCAAGCTGGTAACCGCAGAGCAGACCAGCTCCGACCGCCAGGGAATTATGACCCGGCTGACCTTTGAGGACAAACCGGAATCAGACAAGCCTCTGGTTCTCAGAGCCAAGATGCGCAGTGTGAAAGAGCATATTGTGGAGCTTGAGGTGGAAACACCGGAGGAAGAGTTGTACTATGTATATGGAAAGGGTGGTTTGGACAGCACCTGGACAGACCCTGCACAGGCAGTAAAGCGCGCGGATTCTCAGATGGGAGTTGTTCTGAACCGGGCCCAGCAGTATGTATGGGAGAGAGGAAATCTGAAAACACAGATTACCTTGAATACAGAGGATATTCCGGAAATTATCCGGACAGGATCCTGGGATAAAAAAGCCCTTCAGGACGGAATGGGAGATACCGGAAAAATAATCGACCTTTCGGGCTGCAGTCTGGAAAATGTTCTGTATGAGATCAGTGCCCAGAGAGCAGTGATTGCAAAAACAGGAGAAAATTCCAGTGTTGTGATTGTTGGCTATGATGAATACAATACC
>NZ_HF999094.1:10162-11026 GCF_000433815.1 Blautia sp. CAG:257 | reverse complement strand
CAGGACAGCACAAAGCTGTTTAAAAAAGCAGGAAATAATTTTATTACCTATCTGGAAGCTGCGACCTACTGACAGGGCGCACCTTCCTGAAAATAAATAAAAAAGAAGAGGATTCTTCAGAAACAGGAGGCAGCATTATGCAGAAAGAACTGATGGAAAAATTTGTGGAGGTTTATGGCGAAGGAGGAGAAATCCGTGAATATTTTGCTCCGGGAAGAGTTAATCTGATCGGAGAACATACAGATTACAATGGCGGACATGTATTTCCCTGCGCTCTGACTCTGGGTACATATGGACTGGCCCGCAAAAGAGACGACAGAAAACTGCGTTTTTATTCTGTAAACTTCTCCAAGCTTGGTGTGATCGAATCTTCCCTGGATGACCTGATCCCTTCTGACCAGGCAGGATGGACAAACTATCCGAAGGGCGTTATGTGGGCGTTTGAAAAAAGAGACATTAAGCTGGAGCATGGTGTGGATTTCCTGATTTACGGAAATATTCCAAATGGTTCCGGACTTTCCTCTTCTGCGTCCCTGGAAGTTCTTACAGGACTGATGCTGAAGGATATGTTTGGTGTTGAGAAGCTTTCCATGCAGGATCTGGCTCTGATCGGACAGTATTCCGAGAATAATTTCAATGGAATGAACTGTGGTATTATGGATCAGTTTGCAAGCGCCATGGGCAAAAAAGGCTGCGCGATCTTCCTTGATACAAGCACTCTGGAATTTGAATATGCTCCGGTAAAACTGAAAGATGCCAGAATCGTTATTACAAACAGTAAGGTAAAACACAGTCTGGTGGGATCTGCCTATAATGACAGAAGAAACGAATGCGAGACAGCTCTTGAAGAACTTCAGAAGGAAG
>NZ_HF999094.1:8905-10046 GCF_000433815.1 Blautia sp. CAG:257 | reverse complement strand
CTGCAGAAAACGTGCAAAACATGCAGTTTATGAGAATCAGCGTGCGATCAAAGCAGTAAATGCGCTGAAAGCAGACAATGTGGAAGAATTCGGAAAACTGATGAATGCTTCTCATGTTTCTCTTCGTGACGATTATGAGGTTTCCTGTGAGGAGATTGACATTCTGGTAGACCTGGCATGGCAGATTCCGGGAGTGATCGGTTCCCGTATTACAGGAGGCGGTTTCGGCGGCTGTACAGTAAGTATTGTGAAAAATGACGCAGTGGATCATTTTATTGATACCATCGGAAAACAGTACAAAGAAAAAGTCGGACATGAGGCAGAGTTTTATGTAGTAGATATCGGTGACGGAGCTCATGTGATCGCATAAAATCAGGGGGATAAAAACATGTTAAGTAAAAGCATCAGAAAACTGGTACAGTACGGAATTGAGACAGGACTGACACCTGAATGTGAAAAAAACTATACCATTAATCTTCTTCTGGATATTTTTCATGAAGAGGAATACACAGAACCGGAAGAAGTACCGGAAAATGTGAATCTTGAAGAAACCCTGGGAGAACTTCTGGATGAAGCTGTAAAGCGCGGACTGATCGAGGACAGCGTTGTATACCGTGATCTTTTTGACACACGTCTTATGAACTGCCTTATGCCAAGACCTGCTCAGGTTCAGAAAGAATTCTGGGACAGATATCAGACCAGCCCCCAGAAGGCAACAGATTATTTTTATAAATTAAGCCAGGACAGCGATTATATCCGTCGCTATCGCGTAAAAAAAGACCAGAAATGGACAGTGGAAAGTCCTTATGGAGATATTGATATCACAATCAATCTGTCAAAACCGGAAAAAGATCCAAAGGCCATTGCAGCAGCAAAAAATGCAAAGGCAAGCAGTTACCCAAAATGTCTTCTCTGCCCTGAAAATGAAGGCTACGCAGGCCGTGTGAACCATCCGGCAAGGGAAAACCACAGAATCATTCCTATTACAGTAAACGACAGTCCGTGGGGCTTCCAGTATTCACCGTATGTATATTACAACGAGCACTGTATTGTATTTAACAGTCAGCATACTCCAATGAAGATCGAGAGAAATACCTTTATCAAGCTTTTTGATTTTGTAAAGCTGTTTCCTCATTATTTC
>NZ_HF999094.1:905-8846 GCF_000433815.1 Blautia sp. CAG:257 | reverse complement strand
ATCGTAGGCGGATCTATTTTAAGCCATGATCATTTCCAGGGAGGCCATTATATCTTTGCCATGGCAAAAGCCCCCATTGAGAAAAATGTAGTTATTCCGGGATATGAAGATGTAGAGGCAGGAATTGTAAAATGGCCGCTGTCTGTTCTTCGAATCCGTCATAAGGATGAAAAACGTCTGATCGATCTTGCTTCTCATATTCTGGAGGTATGGAGAGGATATACAGATGAGGAAGCCTTTGTGTTTGCGGAAACAGACGGGGAACCCCACAATACCATTACGCCCATTGCCCGTAAAAGAGATGATCTGTTTGAGCTTGACCTGACGCTGAGAAATAATATTACGACAGAGGAAAATCCGCTGGGCGTATATCATCCTCATGCAGAGTACCACCACATCAAAAAAGAAAACATCGGTCTCATTGAGGTTATGGGCCTTGCAGTACTGCCGGCGCGTCTGAAAGAAGAGCTGGAGCTTCTGGAAGAGTACATTCTGGAAGGAAAAGACATTTCCTCCAATGAAAAGATTGAAAAACATGCCGCATGGGTACAGCAGTTCCTTCCAAAATATAAGGATCTGAACAGAGACAATATCCATGAGATCCTTCAGAAGGAAGTTGGAAATGTGTTTGTTCATGTACTGGAGGATGCCGGTGTTTATAAATGCACAGAGGAAGGCAGAGCCGCCTTTATGCGTTTTGTAGAAAAACTCTGATATTTTCTGAGGCAGGAGTTCCGTTTCCGGGAACCGGGCGGATTTCCGCAAAACTCCTGCATTTACACCTTGCAGGAACACAGTGAATGGGATATACTAGAAAGCGAAACGGATGTTTGTACATCTGCTTCGCTTTTTATATCATGAGTTATCATTAAACAGAGAGAGGAAATAGATTATGAAACTTACAACTGTAAAAGAAATTTACACAGACCGGGAAACCTTTCTGGATCAGGAAGTGACCGTAGGCGGCTGGGTGCGCAGCGTCCGTGGCTCCAAGGCATTTGGATTTATTGTACTTCATGACGGTTCCTGTTTTGATACACTTCAGGTAGTCTATCATGATACCATGGATAATTTTGCGGAGATCAGCAAGCTCAATGTAGGAGCTGCCATTATTGTAAAGGGAACTCTGGTTGCAACACCACAGGCTAAACAGCCTTTTGAGATCCAGGCATCAGAAGTACAGGTGGAGGGAGCGTCTGCGCCTGATTATCCTCTTCAGAAGAAACGCCACACCATGGAATACCTGAGAACAATG
Source organism: Blautia sp. CAG:257 (assembly GCF_000433815.1). Classification (NCBI taxonomy): domain Bacteria; kingdom Bacillati; phylum Bacillota; class Clostridia; order Lachnospirales; family Lachnospiraceae; genus Blautia; species Blautia sp. CAG:257. Next base: position 7,591 of record NZ_HF999094.1, on the reverse strand, counting down.
ACACATTTAAGACCAAGGACAAATACCTTCCAGGCAGTGTTCCGTGTCCGTTCTCTCTGCGCTTATGCGATCCACAAGTTTTTCCAGGAGAGAGGCTTTGTATATGTCCATACACCTCTGATCACAGGAAGCGACTGTGAGGGAGCAGGAGAAATGTTCCGTGTTACCACTCTGGATCCTCAGAATCCGCCTGTAGATGAGAACGGAAAGATTGATTACACTCAGGATTTCTTTGGAAAAGAGACAAACCTTACAGTAAGCGGACAGCTGAACGGTGAAACCTATGCTCAGGCATTCCGCAACATTTATACTTTTGGACCTACTTTCCGTGCAGAAAACTCCAACACCACCCGTCATGCGGCTGAGTTCTGGATGATCGAGCCGGAGTGTGCGTTTGCAGACCTGAATGACAACATGGATCTTGCTGAGGATATGCTGAAATATGTGATCCGCTATGTGCTGGAGAACGCTCCTCAGGAGATGAATTTCTTTAATTCCTTTGTAGATAAAGGACTTCTGGACCGCCTGAACCATGTGATCGATTCTGAGTTCGGACATGTAACCTATACAGAGGCGATCGAGCTTCTGGAAAAGAACAATGACAAATTTGACTACAAGGTATTCTGGGGCTGCGACCTTCAGACAGAGCATGAGCGTTATCTGACAGAGCAGATCTTTAAGAAACCTGTATTTGTAACAGATTATCCGAAGGAAATCAAGGCTTTCTACATGAAACAGAATGAGGATGGAAAAACCGTTGCTGCTATGGACTGCCTTGTTCCGGGAATCGGAGAGATCATTGGCGGAAGCCAGAGAGAGGACGATTACGATAAGCTGAAAGCCCGCATGGATGAGCTTGGTCTGAAAGCAGAGGACTATCAGTTCTACATGGATCTGCGTAAATACGGATCTACCCGTCATTCCGGTTTTGGACTGGGATTTGAGCGCTGCGTTATGTATCTGACAGGAATGGGCAATATCCGCGACGTAATTCCTTTCCCGAGAACAGTAAACAACTGCGATTTATAAGGAGTCATAAATGATAAGATTTATTCATCTTGCAGATGTTCATCTGGGGGCGGTTCCCGACAGGGGCTGCCCGTGGAGCCATGAGCGGGAGGAAGAGATCTGGGAAACTTTCCGCCGGGTCATTGCGTCTGTACGCAGGGATCCGGTGGATTTGTTATTTATAGCAGGAGATCTTTTTCACCGGCAGCCCCTTCTGAAGGAGCTGAAAGAGGTTAATTATCTTTTTTCCACCATACCGGAAACCAGAGTGTTCCTGATGGCAGGCAATCATGACTATATGAAGAGAAATTCTTTTTACAGGGGATTTGCATGGGAACCTAATGTGACATTTTTCGATAGTGAGAAAATGAGCTGCGCATATGTGGAAGAGCTGCAGACGTTTGTCTATGGAATGAGCTACGAGCATCAGGAGATAAAAGAACCTCTGTATGACAGCTGGCAGCCGGAGCAGGAACAGGGCTTTCATGTGCTTCTTGCTCACGGCGGCGATGAGAAGCATATTCCCATGGATGCAAAAAAAATTCTTTCCTCAGGCTTTACCTATCTGGCTCTTGGGCACGTTCATAAGCCTCAGGCAATGGTAAGGGGAAAAGCCCTGTATCCCGGAGCTCTGGAACCCATTGACCGCAACGATACAGGAGATCACGGTTATATTGAGGGAAGCTATGACAATGGCAGAATGCGTCTGAAATTTGTTCCTTTTGCATCCAGAAGCTATCAGAATCTTCTTCTTACCCTGGATGAGACCTCCACTCAGTATTCTCTGGAGGAGATGCTGAAGGGAGAGATCCTGAAACGGGGCGGAAAAAATATTTACAGACTGATTCTCAGGGGAAGACGCGCTCCTGAATTTATTCTTCTTACAGAGCGTCTGAAAAAGCTGGGAAATATTGTGGAGGTTCTGGATGAATCCAGACCTGCTTATGATCTGGAAGAGCTGTACAGAAAGTATACAGGAACCCTGATCGGAGACTATATTGGATATTTTATGGGAAGAGAGCTGACTGTGGTGGAGGAAAAGGCCTTGTATCACGGGCTCCAGGCATTGCTGGAAACCAGCATACTGAATTAACGGCGGGAAAGAATTATGATCATAAAACGAATTACAGTCAGAAATTTTGGGAAGCTTCAGGACAGGACCATGGAGTTTTCAGATGGAATCAACGTACTGTACGGTGACAACGAAAGCGGCAAAACGACTACGCATACCTTTGTGAGAAGCATGCTTTACGGAATCCAGAGACAGAGAGGACGCGCTGCCCGTAAGGATGCTTACAATCTGTATCTGCCATGGGAAAATTCTGCTGATTATGGTGGAACTTTGTGGTTTGAAAACGGTGGAAAGAATTTCCGGCTTACGAGAAACTTTTATAAGGAGAACCCTACAACAGAATTTCTCTGTGAGGATGACGGGGAAATCCTGGATGTGGCTCAGGGAGATCTGGACGCTGTGCTTGGCGGCATCAGTGAGACGGTTTATGAAAATACAGTTTCAGTGGCTCAGCTGAAAAGTACCACAGGCCCGGAGCTGGTAAGAGAAGTCCAGAACTATATGGCAAGCTATCAGGGAGCCGGAGACAGCTCCGTAGATCTGGGACGGACCATGCAGATGCTGAAAATGGCCAGAAAAGGCTATCAGGTACAGGCAGAACAGAAAAAAAGAGAAAACCAGAGGGAAAAGGAAAAAATTTCCTCCGGAATGGAGTATATCAGACAAGAGCTTGAAGAACTGCAGGAAAAAGAAGCCAGAGTTTCCGGACAGGAAAAAAGCTTTTATATAGGCGGCGACGGAAGCGGAATCGGCGATCTGGAAACGGGGATCGCAGCGCTTTACAGGAAGCGGAAAGTTCTGGAGTTTGTGATAACGACAGCTCTTATATTCGGAATCGGCGGAGCTCTGGCAGTAGCCGGAATCACAAAAAGCCTGATTACTGCCATGGTCATTGGTGTGATCGGCATTGCGGCAGGAGTCGGCGCCTATCTTGTGAGAATGCGTGTATCTGAGGAAACAGAAAAAAAAGAATGGCAGAAAAACCGCCTTCTTGCAAGACAGGAGAAACTGTCCTGGAGCCGGGAAAATATCAGAGAAGCCCGGAAGGAAAAGGAAACGGCCCTGGAAAATGCTGCGGCAGAATACAGAGAGGCTGAAGAGTACGTTTATTTTCCTCTTGCAGAAGAAATGGAAATAGAATCTCTGAATCTGGCTATGACAGTGATCGATCAGATTTCAAGGGATATTCACCGACAGGTGGGAGGAAAGCTCAGAAGACGGATCTCCGGAATCCTTTCTGAGATCACAGGAGGCAGGTATACGGAAATTCTTATGGATGCAGATCTCCATATGACAGTAAATACCGGAGAGCGTACCGTGCCTCTGGAAAGCCTCAGCAGAGGAACTGTGGAACAGATCTACTTTTCCCTGAGAATGGCAGCAGGAGAGCTTCTGTGCGGCAGAGAGCAGCTTCCTGTGTTCCTGGATGAGGTATTTGGCATGTATGATGAGGAACGCCTTACCTCTGTGCTGAAATGGCTGGCAAAAGAGAAGCGCCAGGTGATCATCTGCAGCTGCAGACAGAGAGAAATGGAAATTCTGGAAAAGAATGGAATCTCTTATAATAAGATAGTGCTGTAAACGAATAAGGAAAGAATAAGGAAAGAATAAGGAAAAGCCCTCTGGCAGTCACAGGACTGCGCAGGGGGCTTTTCTGCGGTGTCAGTTTATTGCTTTCAGGCGCCTGATGTGAGCCTTCTGAAAATTATTTATACTGATCCATATAGTTGCTTACGCAGCGTTTGATACGGTCTACCGGATTCAGAAGGTGGCTGACAGACATATCATGGTTCAGAGTGTCGATGATAAGAGCAATATATTTACTCATATCGCAGGTAATATAATATGGTTTTTCAAGAAGCTCCGGTGTCTGGTATACCAGGTTGGTAGTAAGAAGCTTGTCGAATACGCCGTTTTTGAAGCCTTCGTCAAATTTATCCAGACCATCTGTAAACAGACCGAAAGTAGAGCAGATATAGATTCGTCCTGCGCCTCTCTTTTTAAGAAGAGAAGCGATCTTGAGAACAGTGTCTCCGGAGGAGATCATATCGTCGATCAGGATCATATCCTTGCCTTCCAGCTTCGGTCCAAGGAATTCATAGGCAGCGATGGGATGACGTCCGTTTACACGTCTGGAATAATCGAGACGCTTATAGTACATACCCATATCAACGCCAAGGATATTGGCAAGATAAATGGCGCGGTTCATGCTTCCTTCGTCAGGGCTGATGATAGCAAAATGCTCATTGTCAATATGAAGACCCTCTTCGTTTCTGAGAAGAGCTTTGATAAACTGATAGGATGGCTGAACAGTTTCAAAGCCGTGAAGAGGAGTTGCGTTCTGAACACGGGCGTCATGGGCGTCAAAGGTGATGATGTTTTCCACACCCATTCCGGTCAGCTCCTGAAGAGCTGTGGCGCAGTCCAGTGATTCACGTCCTACACGTTTGTTCTGGCGGCTCTCATAAAGGTAAGGCATGATAACATTAACTCTTCTGGCCTTTCCGCCGATTGCTCCGATCACACGTTTCAGATCCTGGAAGTGATCGTCAGGGGACATCAGGTTGGTAAAGCCGCTGATGCGGTAGGTCATGCTGTAGTTGCATACGTCTACCATCAGATAAATGTCATCGCCGCGGACAGACTCTGTGATCACGGATTTTCCTTCTCCGGAACCAAAACGGGGAGTCTGGACACCAAGAATATAGGAGTCTCTCTGATAACCCTCAAAAGCAAAGGAATTAAGCTCCTGATGATTTCTTTCCTGTCTCCATTTTACAAGCCAGTCATTGACTTTGGCGCCAAGGGACTGACAGCTTTCCAGAGGGATCAGCCCCAGTCTTCCTACAGGGAGTGTTGTGAGATCTTTGGTGCTTAACTGTGCCATTCTTTATTTTCCTCCTAAAAATATTTTCTGTATGCGGATATCTTTTCCAATGAGTTTCAGCATCTGAAAATTGCTTGCGATCCGGGAAAAGGTTCTCTCGGAATAGGTGGCAGAAAAATCCTCCAGTTTCAGATTGGTAGAGATGATCGTGGATTTTCTGCGGGCAAGCCGCTCATTGATGCACAAAAAAAGCTGAGAAGATACAAAGCTGTTGGTAAGCTCTGTACCAAGGTCGTCAATGATCAGAAGATCACAGTCGTAAATAAAATCTTCTCCCGGATCAGTTTCCGACTTTCTGGCAAAAGTATTCTGAGCCAGCTTGTCAAAAAGATCAAAAGCTGAAAAATAAAGCACGCAGTGGGCGGTTTTCAGCAGTTCACAGGCAATGCAGTGGGAGAGGAAGGTTTTGCCTACTCCGGTGCTGCCGTACAGAAAAAGATTCTGGCAGCCGGAATCAAAATTGCGTACAAAATTCACAGCAGTATCATAGGCATGCTTTGCTGTGTCTCTTGCTGTCAGTCCGGTTGCCTCGTTTTTTATTGTATCAGAATACCAGTCAAAAGAAAAGTGCTCAAAATTTTCTTTTTCCAGAATCTCTGCAAGATTGGACTGAGTATAAAGAAGTTCGATCTCTGCTTTTTTGAAGCAGGAGCATTTGCCTGTGTCTGTGTAGCCGGTATCCTGGCAGCGGGGACAGAGGTAATGGGGCTCCAGATAATCTTCAGGAAAGCCGTTTTCCCTGAGAAGAGAACGACGTTCCTGTGCCAGACGGGCTACAGATTTTTTCAGGTCTTCTACAGTGCTGCTCTGTCCGCAGAGAAGAGAACGTGCCTTCTGGGCGCTGAGAGAAGCAACCTCACGGTCAATCTCTGCCAGCCGGGGAGCTTTTGTAAAGGCGCAGGAGCGTCGCTTTTCCAGATCGTGCATAACCTGGGTCTGTCTCCGGTTGTATTCTCTCATAATAATATCATACTGAAAGTTCTGTAAAGACACGTCATCCCTCCTTGCCTGAAAATTACTGATTCAGCAGACGCTTTTCATATTCGTCAAAATTATATTCCCGCTGCTGAAAATTATTAAAGCGGTTGCCGGAAGCAGGGGCGGCAGGCTTGGACTGCTTTTTGTCCTGTTTCCGTTTCTTGTGCTCTGCATCCAGAGCCTGGATATCCTCCAGAGTTTTTACCTGTTTCTTTTTCCAGCCTTCCAGGATCTTGTCCGTATACTGGAAGCTAGCCTGACCTGTCTGGAGAACGGTTCTGGTACAGGCTTCCTGAATGATGGCAATGGAAAAACCATAAGTTTTCAGCCAGGTGTCCATCAGTGTGATCTCTGTTTCCACAGGGCTCCGGTTGGTGATTCCCAGAGCTTTCAGAATGGAATAATAATCCTTGCTGTACCGGGCGTTGGCTTTTTTGGCCTCCGCCACAGTGGAGATTCCCTCCTGGGCCCAGGCAAGGGCAACGGTTTCCATATAACGGATGCTTTTGTGGCTGCGGCTGACGCAGTATTCAATCAGGTATTCGATCAGATCTGCGGAAAAGCCCAGACCGTCATAGAAGAAAAGGATTTTCTGTATTTCTGTAGGGGACAGGGTTTTGCCCAGATACTGTTCTGCAATATAAAGAAGCTGGATAATATCTTCGTTCTGTTTCAGTTCTTTTACACGGTCCGGCGTAAGCGGTGCGGCTTTGGCCGGTACTGACTGCTTTATAGTGGCGG
>NZ_HF999094.1:317-871 GCF_000433815.1 Blautia sp. CAG:257 | reverse complement strand
GGCAGCCGTTTCGTCTTCAGCAGAGGCTTTTGCCTTTGGCAGAAGCAGGGCAATGCCACGGAGACTTTTATCTGCAGCGAAGTCTAGGGCAAGAAGCTCCTGCCGGGACCAGTATTTCAGCGCCCGCAGAATATCCCTTTCTGTACAGAGCAGGTGGTCGGCCATCTGTTCCAACGTGAAAGAAACCGGAGTAGTGGACAGCGCCCGTAAAAGATAAATGTAAACCTTTACAAACTCACCATTGGCCTCCGGCATGTAGTCATCTATAAAAATATTGGACAGAAGCGTAACCTCTGACTGGGAGGGCTTCTGCAGTGTAATCATGCTCATGAACGATCTCCCGCTTTCTGAATCTTTTAAGTCACCTGCATTATAGCACAAGATTTTTCAAATGAGAATAGGGTATTTTACGGGGAAATCTTTCCACATAAAAATGTGGATAATGTGGATAATGTGGACAACGAATTTTCTCGAATATTTGCCACAAATCTCGGAAACCGCGTATTTTGTTGCTTTTTCATTAAAAATAGATAAAATTGATGTAGAAGAATGTC
>NZ_HF999094.1:0-277 GCF_000433815.1 Blautia sp. CAG:257 | reverse complement strand
AGAATGTCGGATAACAGGGGCATAAAAAATCCACATGTCCGGCACGGGGGATATGTGCATAAACATGTGGATAATGTGGATAACTTAGTTTCCGAGAAGCTGTTCTCCTATATTTACAACGTCTCCGGCCCCCATAGTTATCAACAGGTCACCCTGTGTACAATTTTCAAGTAAAAAATTCTCGATTTCATCAAAAGTCGGGAAATATTCGCAGGAAGTTCCAAGTTCTGCAATTTTCTCTCTCAGATCTTCTGAAGAAATTCCAAGAGTATCAGTT
>NZ_HF999093.1:0-869 GCF_000433815.1 Blautia sp. CAG:257 | reverse complement strand
CAGCCATACGGTACATCTTTCAGCATACTTGTGTTGATAGATGTTGCATCTATATCAACTTTGATTCCGGATGTGAATACGTTGTTTCCTTCCTCATCTACATAGTTGATTACTATATCTTTGGTGTACTGTTTCTGTCTAACTATAACTGTTGCTGAACCATCTTCATTTAACATGATATCTCCAACATTTGCAAGTATCCAGCCATATGGTACATCCGTCAGGATATTTGTATTGAAGTATGTCGCATCTTTATCAAGCTTAATACTTGTTGTCAGTACCAGATTTCCTGCTTCATCCACATAATTAATAATAACATCTTTTGTGGATTCTATTTTTCTTACATCAAGAGTAATTGCATTGCTGTCTTTATCAATTGTCATATCACCAACACTGCAAAGTTCATAGCCTTCTGGTACAGTTACCAGACTTGTGTTAAACTGTGTAGCGTCTTTTTCAATCTGAATGAGAGCAACATCAGGAAGGATTACTCCCTCTTCTGTTTTAAAGCTTACCCATACATTTCTTTTCTCAGCTTCTGCTTTTTTTACAACAATAACAGCGTTATCTGTATCTGTTACATCAAAGTCCCCAACAGTGATAAGCTCATAACCTTCCGGCACATCTGTGAGTTCAGATGTATTGAAATTATAATAAGCTGCTTCACCATCTACATATGGCTGAACAGTGATGCTTCCTTTTGCTACTTCACTTCCATCCTCTAACTGATAGGAGATTGCAACAGTTTTTGCTTCAAACTGCGGTGTCGTTTTTCTTACTTTAACAACAGCTGTATCATTATCAACGTATACATCGCCTGTCTCACAAAGTTCATACCCTTCCGGAGTTCCTGTTATCTGGCTTGTATG
>NZ_HF999092.1:0-1111 GCF_000433815.1 Blautia sp. CAG:257 | reverse complement strand
GCCGTTATCACCACCGCCGTTATCACCGCCATCGGTGTCGCCGCCGCCGGTATCACCGCCGTTATCGGAGTTTCCGTCACCCTGATCACCGTTTCCATCCGGATTTTCCGGGGTGAGAGACGGTTCAGGAATGATCGTTTCCTCATAGGTGTATTCCGGAATCACCGGTTCCGGTTCATAGAAGTGCTCTTCACAGTAGTCTGTAGGAACGTCACCTACATCAAAGAATTCTGTGATCACGGAACAGCCGGATCTTGGAAGCAGTCCTGTATCAGCGCATACACTTATTTTTTCTACAGTGGACGGCATTTCAAAATCTTTGTCCTCAAGTCCCTCATGGATTCGTGTCATGACCTTGCGCCACATATCTTTGTGGAAGTCACGGGAATAATCATCAGGGAGCTTTTCGTTGTTGTCAAATCCGGACCATACTGCGCAGGTGTAATATGGAGTGTAACCTACAAACCACAGGTCATTGTAATCATCTGTGGTACCTGTCTTTCCTGCTACTGTCATATTGTCCAGCTGGCAGGCAGTTCCCGTACCGTTCTTTACAACGTCCTCCATGGCGCTTGTGAGAAGCCATGCAGTGCTCTCCTTAATTACAGAACGTTCAGCAGAAGTTTTTTCGATCAGAACATTGCCGCTGTGATCAAGGATCTTTGTGTAGTAAAGAGGTTCAATGTAATTACCCTGGTTGGCTATGGCAGCATAGGCTGCGCAAAGCTCCACGTTTGTTACACCGTGAGTCAGACCGCCAAGTGCAAGAGGAAGATTGGCGTCTGTCCATACAGTTCCGTTGGCATCTGTGTCTGCCTCTGTCCCATGGGCAAGAGTTGTGAAGCCAAAGTTGTCCAGATACTGAAGACCAAGCTCAGGAGTAACCTCCTCCAGACATTTCACTGCGACTACGTTTACAGAGTTCTGGATAGCTTTTCGGATCGTGGTTGTTCCTCCGTAAGTTCTGGAAGCGTTTTCTACAGGAGAACCATCCGGGTAGTTATATGGTTCGTCCTCAAATGTTGTGGCCAGTGTCATGCCCTTTTCGTTGAGAGCAGGAGCATAGGTAGAAACAACTTTGAATGTGGAACCGGGCTGTCTGGTGGTATCT
>NZ_HF999091.1:1291-1445 GCF_000433815.1 Blautia sp. CAG:257 | reverse complement strand
GGGGCTGACGGCAGACAGTACGGATATTTTAACAGTCAGTCTGACGTGGAACAGACGATCATTGAGCCTGTAGACGGGAAAAATATTGTTACCACTCTGGATGTGGGCATACAGCAGATCGTAGAAAAATATGTAAACGGTTTTAAGAAAAAAA
>NZ_HF999091.1:0-1228 GCF_000433815.1 Blautia sp. CAG:257 | reverse complement strand
GCAGGATCCCAATACAGGAGAAATCCTTGCCATGGATGCCGGGGACCGCTATGATCTCAATGATCCAAGAGATCTTTCCAGCCTTTATTCCGAGGAAGAGATCAAGGCCATGAATGATGAGGAAACCGTAACTGCACTGAATGCCATGTGGAATAATTTCTGTGTGACAGATGCCTTTGAGCCCGGATCTGTTGTAAAGCCTATTGTTATGGCAGGCGCTTTGGAAAAAGGCAGCATAGCAGAGGGAGATAATTTTGTCTGTGACGGCGGACAGGCGTTTGGAGCCAATAACAACACATTTATTAAATGTGCGGTTTATCCGGATTCCCATGGAACAGAGGATCTGATGCATGTGATCGCCAATTCCTGCAATGACGGAATGATGCAGATTGCGGAAAAAATGGGAGCAGAACAGTTTATTAAAGCGCAGAGTCTTTTTAATTTCGGAAGCAGAACCGGAATCGATCTTCCGAATGAGGGATCGGGAATTATCCATACCATGGATACCATGGGAGAGACAGAGCTTGCCTGCTCTGCTTTTGGACAGGGATATACCTGTACCATGCTCCAGGAGATCAATGCCATGAGTTCTGTTATTAACGGAGGCTACTATTATCAGCCTCATCTTGTAAAAGAAATACAGGACAGCAATGGAAGCACTGTAAAAACAGTGGAACCTGTTCTTTTGAAACAGACTATTTCCTCTGAAATTTCCGCAGCTATCCGTTCTTATATGGAAGACAGTGTCATTGAGGGAACCAGCCGCCATTCCAAGGTACAGGGATATAGTTCAGGCGGTAAGACCGGTACAGCGGAAAAATTCCCCCGTGGAAACAAAAAGTATCTGGTTTCCTTTATTACCTTTGCCCCGGTAGAAGAACCGCAGGTGATCGTATATGTGGTTGTTGACGAGCCAAACGCAGAGGAGCAGGCTGACAGTAAATATCCCCAGTACATTGCCCAGGGAATTCTTTCTGAGCTTCTTCCGTATCTGAATGTTGAGCCGGATGAGGCAGAGGAAGGCGTAGTTCCTGAAACAGAGCTCTGGGAAGGCTTTGACGGTGTGCTGGAAGATGTTTCCGGCAGTGATGTGGATGAAGAAGGAAATATGGTAGATGCAGAGGGAAATCTGATTGATATGGAAGGAAACCGGGTAGACGAGCAGGGCTATCTTCTTAATGAAAATGGAGAGAGAAAGCTGAACGAAAACGGGGAGTATATCAAATCA
>NZ_HF999090.1:8907-9267 GCF_000433815.1 Blautia sp. CAG:257 | reverse complement strand
CATAGGTAATATCAGTAGCTGTATAATCTGCCTCATGTTCCAGACTGTAGGTAAGTACCTGGCAGGACAGTCCTTCTGTGATTTTTTCATATTGCGGTGTATCTGCGTTGATGATCAGAGTTCCGTCCTCTGGAAGAAGCTCTGCAAATTTGCGGAAAGAGCAGCGGATATCTTCAATATCCTTGAAGAAATCCAGATGATCCGCATCAATATTCAGGATAATGCTGATTTTTGGGAAAAAGCTCAGAAAGCTGTTTGTATACTCGCAGGCTTCGGTCAGGAAGGTCTCTGACTGGCCTACACGGATATTTCCTCCGATAGCCGGAAGAATGCCGCCTACACTGATAGTAGGATCGCAGT
>NZ_HF999090.1:8409-8866 GCF_000433815.1 Blautia sp. CAG:257 | reverse complement strand
AGAAGAATGTGAGAAAGCATGGAGGTAGTGGTTGTTTTGCCGTGAGTTCCCGCTACTGCAACAGGCATGTCATAATTGCGCATGATCTGTCCCAAAAGCTGGGCTCTTGTGAGCATGGGAAGATTCATCTCCTGAGCTTTTCTGAATTCCGGATTGTCCGGATGGATTGCAGCAGTGTATACAACAGCCTGAACGGTATCGGAAATATTGGAGGCGCGCTGTCCGTAGTAGATTTTTGCGCCTTTTTCTTCCAGAGTTCTGGTAAGAGGGCTTTCTTTTGCGTCAGAGCCGGAGATGGTAAATCCCTCTTCAAGAAGAACCTCAGCCAGTCCGCTCATACTGATACCGCCGATGCCAATAAAATGAATAGCCATCGGTTTTTTGAAGTCTATCTTATACATAGTATTATTCTCCTGTTCATTCATGGATATGTTCCTATTATAACCCTATCAGACTT
>NZ_HF999090.1:7399-8290 GCF_000433815.1 Blautia sp. CAG:257 | reverse complement strand
CGGGAACGGAGCAAGCATCAACAAAAAAATGTGCAATAACTCCAAAAAATTGCAAAAAGCAAGTAAAAATATTGTAAAAAATGTTCACTAATAAGGGGAAGTATGATATAATTAAAAAATCATAACATACAAGGGGTGAGTGCATGATGATGAAGAAGGAAATGATTGCCATGCTTCTGGCTGGCGGTCAGGGCAGCAGACTTGGTGTGTTGACAGAAAAGGTTGCAAAACCGGCTGTCGCATTTGGCGGAAAGTACCGTATCATTGATTTTCCGCTGAGCAACTGCATCAATTCAGGCATTGATACAGTGGGAGTTCTGACACAGTATCAGCCGCTGCGTTTAAATACTCATATTGGAATCGGTATTCCGTGGGATCTGGACAGAAATGAAGGCGGAGTCACAGTTCTTCCTCCCTACGAAAAGAGTACAAGCAGTGAGTGGTATACGGGAACTGCCAATGCGATTTTTCAGAATCTGGATTACATGGAACAGTATAATCCGGATTATGTTCTGATTTTATCAGGAGATCATATTTATAAGATGGACTATGAGGTAATGCTGGACTTCCACAAGGCAAATAAAGCAGACATTACCATTGCATGTATGCCTGTTCCTATTGAAGAGGCAAGCCGTTTCGGGATCATGGTAACAGATGAAACCGGAAGGGTAACAGAATTTGAGGAAAAACCGGAGAAGCCGAGCAGCAATCTTGCGTCTATGGGAATTTATATTTTCAGCTGGCCGGTTCTCAAGGAGGCTCTGATCGCTCTGAAGGATCAGAACAGCTGCGATTTCGGAAAGCATATTCTTCCGTACTGTAAGGAGAAAGGTCAGAGACTTTTTGCCTATGAGTATAATGGCTACTGGAAAGATGTGGGAACTCTGGGTT
>NZ_HF999090.1:7060-7219 GCF_000433815.1 Blautia sp. CAG:257 | reverse complement strand
GCGCTGAAATTTACGGCGAGGTACATCATTCTGTGATCGGACCTAATGTTGTAATTGAAAAGGGCTGTGTGATCAGAGATTCTATTATCATGCGCAATTCCGTGGTGGGTGAAGGCACTGTAATGGACAAGGCAATTGTGGCCGAGGATGTTGTGATCG
>NZ_HF999090.1:3669-6982 GCF_000433815.1 Blautia sp. CAG:257 | reverse complement strand
TCCTGAAGCCTGCGGTATATTCCTTTGGGATTGCCACAGTAGGCGAGCACAGTGTGATACCTGACAATGTAAAAATCGGTAAAAATACATCTGTGTCCGGAGTGACTGTGCCGGAGGACTATCCGGAGGGAATACTGGAAAGCGGACAGAACATCAAGGCAAAGGACGGTGAGAAGGCATGAGAGCACTTGGAATTATTCTGGCAGGCGGAAACAATAACCGTATGAGGGAACTTTCAAACAAAAGAGCCATTGCAGCCATGCCTGTAGCGGGAAGCTACCGCGCCATTGACTTTGCATTAAGCAATATGGCAAATTCCCATATTCAGAAGGTGGCAGTACTGACTCAGTATAACGCCAGATCACTGAATGAACATCTGAGTTCCTCAAAATGGTGGGATTTCGGAAGAAAGCAGGGTGGGCTTTTTGTGTTCACACCTACTATCACAAAAGAAAACAGTCTGTGGTATCAGGGAACAGCGGATGCTATTTATCAGAATATTACATTCCTGAAAAACAGCCATGAGCCTTATGTTGTTATTGCTTCAGGAGATGGAATTTATAAACTGGATTATAATAAGGTGCTGGAATTCCACATTGCCAAAAGAGCTGATATTACGGTTGTGTGTACAGAGTGCAGAGATCAGAGCGAAGTAGAGCGGTTTGGCGTGATCCGCATGAATGATGACTGCAGGATTGAGGAGTTTGAGGAAAAACCTATTATTTCTTCTTATAATACTGTGTCTACAGGTATTTATGTAATACGAAGAAGACAGCTGATCGAACTGCTTGAAAGAGCTGCTCAGGAAGACAGACATGATTTTGTAAACGATATTCTGATCCGTTACAAGAATCTGAAACGAATTTATGGATATAAGATTGATTCCTACTGGAGCAATATTTCCACGGCAGAAGCATATTACAGAACAAATATGGCATTTCTGGAGCCGGGAATCCGCAATTATTTCTTCAGACAGGAACCGGCGGTAAAAACAAAGATCGACGATCTTCCTCCGGCAAAATATAATGCAGGAGCTTCTGTGAAAAACAGTCTTGTTGCCAGTGGCTGTATCATCAATGGAACAGTAGAAAATTCTGTTCTGTTTAAGGGTGTGTTTGTGGGCAACAACTGTGTGATACGAAATTCTGTGATCCTCAATGACGTATATATAGGAGATAATACACACATTGAGAACTGTATTGTAGAAAGCCGGGATACGATCCGGGCAGACTCTGATTATCGAGGAGAAGACGGAGTCAGAATCGTGGTAGAAAAAAATGATCGCTACGTAATTTGATAAACGGAATTTCTGATCGCGGCTTATGGGGCAGTAAAACAGATTTCCGGTCAGTTGGCGTATACAAAATGAAAGGGGCAGAAAAAGATGAATATTACAGATGTACGTGTGAGAAAAGTTGCAAAAGAAGGAAAAATGAAAGCAGTTGTATCCATTACAATTGATGATGAGTTTGTAGTACATGATATCAAAGTGATCGAGGGTGAAAAGGGACTGTTTATTGCAATGCCCAGCCGTAAAGCGGCAGACGGAGAATACCGTGACATTGCACATCCTATTAATTCCACAACAAGAGACAGAATACAGACGCTGATCCTTGACAAATATCAGGAGGTTATGAACGAGACGGACGCGCAGGAAGAGGCAGCAGAGGAATAACACCGGATATCTGTAATAAAAACGAAATGATTTAGTAGAAGAGATGTTCTGAAGCAGAATTTATCAAAAAAAATTACTTCAGAATGTCTCTTTTTTTGCGTGTATCCGCCAAAATATTACATACTTGTTACAAAAATAAAATAAAAGTATTGATTTTTGAATGAAATGTTGTTATACTTGTCCTACGAAAAAAATTATGAGGTGTTTATATGAAGATGAAGAAAGTTCTTTCACTGCTGTTGACCGGCGCCCTGACTGTTTCCATGGGGACAAGCGTTTTTGCATCCACAGAAGACCAGATCGCAGCCGCACAGGCACAAAAGCAGGAGGCACAGGCGGGACTTGCTCAGGCACAGGCAAACATCAGCAGCCTGGAAAGCAAGAAACAGGAACTGGAATCCTATATGGCAGAACTGGACGCACAATATAATGAACTGACAAATACAATTTCACAGCTCAGTGTGGAAGCAGCTGAAAAAGAAGAAGAGCTGAAAAAGGTTCAGACAGAGCTGGAAAGGGCAAAGAAAACAGCAGAGAATCAGTATGAGGCAATGAAGCTTCGTATTGTTTATATGTATGAAAACGGCGGAAACTCCATGCTGGAAACACTTCTGTCATCAGAAAGCCTGGCAGATTTTCTGAATCAGGCGGATAATATTTCAAAAATTTCCGAGTATGACAGAAATATGCTGAAGCAGTATGAGGCAACCCAGGAAAATATCCAGGTACAGGAGGAAAAGGTAGAAGAGGAATCCAGCTCTATTAACAGCCTCCTTTCCGAAAAAAGCGCCAAGCAGCAGGAAGTGCAGTCTCTGGTTGCAACTACCGGTGACAGCATCAACTCCTATATCAGTCAGATCAGCGCAAGCCAGGAAGAGGCAAATGTTCTGATGGCTCAGGTAAACAGCGCAGACAGCAGTATTGCAACTCTGATGGAGCAGGCTGAACAGGAAAAAGCAGCAGCTCAGGCGGCTGCACAGGCAGCGGCAGAGCAGGAAGCCGCTTCACAGGAAAGTGAAGAGCTGGAATATGATCCGGAAACAGATACAACCGATTCTGAAAGCAGCTCTACAAGCAGTGATGTTACTGTAGAGGAGGTTGCTCCGGAAGAGGATGCAGAAGAATATACAGAAGAGTACACAGAGGATACGGAAACAGAGCCGGAAGCTCCGTCAGATACAGATGGAAGCTCTGATTCTTCCGGTTCCGGTCAGGGTACATACCTTGGAAACTTCATGCTGACAGCTTACTGTAACTGCGCGCAGTGTTGCGGAACAGCGGGAAATGCCACTGCCAGCGGTGTGATGCCTTCAGCCGGTCATACAGTAGCTATGGCGGGAGTTCCCTTTGGAACACAGCTTCTGATCAACGGAACTGTTTATACTGTTGAGGATCTGGGAACCCCTTACGGACATGTGGATATTTATTTTGGAAGCCATGAAGAGGCATTAAGCTTTGGGCTGCAGTATGCAGATGTATACCAGCTGAACTAAAACCATACAGGAATATCATGAAGAGACTGCCAGAGATGACGGTCTCTTTTATTCTTTACCCGGAAAACAGTACATTCTGTAACATTTTCCCGGTAAATAAAAGATTCTTTGTGAGGATTCTGAGAGTTTGAGACGGACCTGTCCG
>NZ_HF999090.1:2187-3598 GCF_000433815.1 Blautia sp. CAG:257 | reverse complement strand
ATAAAACGAAAAAAGGAGAAAGATATTAATGGAGCTTGTAAGTGGAAGACCGCAGAACACAGAGGGAAGACTGGAGAAAGAAATCAGAACGTATGACTTTCTGGATTCTATAGGGATTCATTATGAAAGAGTGGATCATGAGCCGGCTATGACCATAGAGGCCTGTGAGGAGGTTGATAAAATACTGGGCGCTGTAATCTGTAAAAATCTTTTTTTGTGCAACAGACAGGAAACAGACTTTTATCTTCTGCTGATGCCCGGGGATAAAAAGTTCAAAACAAAGGATCTTTCAGCTCAGATCAATTCCTCAAGGCTTTCTTTTGCAAAGCCTGAATATATGGAACAGTTTCTGGATATTACTCCAGGTTCAGCCAGTATTCTGGGGCTGATGAACGACAGAGATAACCGGGTACAGCTTCTGATCGACGAGGACGTGCTGAAAGGAGAATATATAGGATGTCATCCCTGTATCAATACTTCAAGTCTCAGAATCAGCACAAAAGATATGACAGAAAAAATAATACCGGAATTGAAGCATAATCCAAAGCTGGTTCGTTTACCTTAGTATAGAGGAAAAAGTCTCAGAGCAGTACTGTGGGAATCAGTAAAAACGAAATATGAATTTTTTATAAAACATGGAGATTTCAGCAATTTTGGCATTGATTAAATAAGATAATACGTTATACTATTATCTACAGAAGAATATACGCTGAAAATGGTTTTGAGGCGGTGGACCGCCTGGCGGGAAAGGGTGATAATTTGGATTATCTGAGGAAGTCAAAACATATATGGATCATCCCGGCATATGGGATTTTTTATATGATTTCTTTTATGCTTGTGGAAAAAATCAGTACAGAAACCCATCTGATTCATTCTTTTGTGGATGATCTGATTCCGTTTTGTGAATACTTTATTATTCCCTATATGCTGTGGTTTCTTGTAGTTCTGGGAAGCGTCATGTATTTTGCATTGGGAAGTCCGGGCAAAAAAGAGTATTATCAGTATATGGCGACCCTGGGTGTGGGAATGACTCTGTTTCTTATTATCTCCTTTGTGTATCCCAATGGCCAGAATCTCAGACCTGAACTGACAGGAGAGGGGCCTTTTATTCAGGCTGTGCAGCTTTTGTACCAGACAGATACCCCCACAAATATTTTTCCGAGTATTCATGTATTTAATGCAGTTGCCTGTTGTGTGGCTCTTCTGAATAACAAAAAATGCAGACAGAACAAAATCTTTACAGCCGGAAATATTGTGCTGACTGTATCAATCGTTCTTTCCACTATGTTTTTAAAGCAGCACAGTGTGGAAGATGTAGTTACCGCTCTGATCCTCAATGTGATCTGTTTTCAGATATTTTACAGGATCATTCCGGAAAATATGCATAAGTTTGAGAGGATGCTTACCAGAA
>NZ_HF999090.1:0-2123 GCF_000433815.1 Blautia sp. CAG:257 | reverse complement strand
ACCTGCTGACCGTCGGCAGACTTGCCCTTGCTCTTGTATTTATGGCCCTGATTGAGCGGTACAGACTGATGGGAGAAAAAGCTCTGCTTGCAGTGATGCTTTTGGCAATTATAGCTGTGGATATACTGGCCGGGAAGCTTGCCCGGAGACCGGAACAGGTAAGCGACGTAGGAAGACTTCTGGAGCTTCTGGCAGACCGGGTCTGTCAGTTTGTGATCCTTTCCTGTCTGATTCCGAAGTATTCACTGGCAAAGATGCTTCTGGTATTATTCTTTATTAAAGAAAGTTATACAGCAGTCCTTGGTTGGAGAGTGATTTTATATGCAGATAAAGAGGCTCAATCTCCCTGGTATGATACTATGACTAAGGCAGTGTTCTACATAGTGGCGCTGATTCTTTTTGCAGGACCTCGAATTCTGGCATCAACAGCCGGTATTCTGATCGGTGCCTGCGGAATCTGTATGATGGCAGCCTTTGTAATGAACATAGAAGAGATCCGCGTTGCAGAGGAAAAATTCCGACACTCTGTTGGAGAAAAGGTTCCGGGCAGGATCGGATAAAAAATAAAATAATCGGGTAGATATGAGGGTGCAGCTTTTATCAGGCTGCACCCTTTTTAAAAAAAGAAGATTGGTGTAGATTCATGTAGAACTTTCAGAGAAAATAGGATATAATATAGTTCAGAATCATACGGAACGCCGTATTAAGGCTGTGAAAACCGAAGAATTCTGAAGTTTTCAGTATAAAATTTAATGGAGGTTCAACATGGAAAACGTATATATTATGGAGCATCCGCTGATTCAGCACAAAATTTCTCTGCTCCGTGACAAAAGCACAGGAACAAATGAGTTTCGTAAGCTGATCGAGGAGATCGCAGTTCTTATGGGATTTGAGGCGCTGAGAGATCTTCCTCTGGAGGATGTGGAGGTGGAAACTCCTCTGGAAACATGTATGACACCGATGATCGCAGGTAAAAAGCTTGCAGTTGTGCCTGTGCTTCGCGCCGGTCTTGGAATGGTTAATGGAATCACAACTCTGGTACCGTCTGCAAAGATCGGACATATTGGATTGTACAGAGATCCGGAGACACATGAACCTCATGAATATTACTGCAAATTGCCGGATCCCATTGATCAGAGACTGATCGTAGTAACAGATCCCATGCTTGCAACCGGCGGTTCCGCTGTGTCTGCAGTAGATTTTATCAAAGAGCATGGCGGGAAGAATATCAAATGTATGTTTATTATCGCAGCTCCGGAAGGCCTGGAGCGTCTGCATAAAGTTCATCCTGACGTGCAGATCTATGTAGGCCATGTGGATCGTGAGCTGAACGAAAACGCATATATCTGCCCGGGTCTGGGAGATGCAGGAGACCGGATCTTCGGTACAAAATAAAATCATAACAAACACAACAAAAACGGATGGTGTATTTTCGGAGAGCGTGTTTTCCGGGACACGATCCGTTTTTCTGTGTAAAAAGAAAGAGAGCCTGATACCTGTTTTTGCCGAAAAGAAAATAGTTTTGCACAAAGACATCAGGGATAACGGTATCAGAAAACATATCATAAGAAACAGTATAAGAACAGGCAGAAAGGAACTGGATTTATGACAAAAAAGCAGAGGGCTCTGGAAGTAATTCAGAGACTGAAAGACGAATATCCTGATGCAGGATGCACCCTGGATTATGATCAGGCGTGGAAGCTTCTGGTCAGTGTACGCCTTGCAGCGCAGTGTACAGATGCCAGAGTAAACGTAGTGGTAGAAGATCTTTATGCAAAATATCCGGATGTAGAAGCGCTGGCAAAAGCGGAGCCGGAGGAAATTGAAGCGATCGTAAAGCCATGCGGACTGGGAAAAAGTAAGGCAAGAGATATCAGCGCCTGTATGAGGATCCTCCATGAACAGTATGAGGATAATATTCCCACAACTTTCGAAGAACTGCTGAAGCTTCCGGGGGTGGGAAGAAAAAGTGCAAATCTGATTATGGGGGATGTGTTTGGAAAGCCTGCCATTGTAACAGATACGCACTGTATCCGTCTGACCAACAGAATAGGACTGGTAGACAATATCAAAGAACCAAAAAAAGTGGAAATGGCTTTATGGAAGATCATTCCTCCGGAGGA
>NZ_HF999089.1:0-15770 GCF_000433815.1 Blautia sp. CAG:257 | reverse complement strand
GATCACAGCGGATTCCTGGCTTACAAGAACAGAGACAACGTTCCAGGTTCCTTTTAAGGATTTTACTCTGACATCTGTTATGTATGACATTGACATTCCGGGCTATAAAAATAACTGCAACCGTCTGCATCTTTTTGATACAGACACTGTGGATGAAAGCATCATCGGCGACGGTATCAGCTTTGACAAAAACGATATCAAAAAGAACCTGACCCTGTTCCTTTATCCGGATGACAGTGATGAGGCAGGCCAGCTTCTTCGTATTTACCAGCAGTATTTTATGGTCAGCAATGCCGCGCAGCTGATCCTGAAAGAAGCGGAGGACAACGGTTATGATCTTTACAGACTCTATGACCATGTGGCAATTCAGATCAACGATACTCACCCCACCATGGTGATTCCGGAGCTGATCCGTCTTCTTATGGAAAAAGGCTTTAACATGGATACTGCCATTGATGTTGTAAGAAAGACCTGCGCTTATACAAACCATACCATTCTTGCAGAGGCTTTGGAAAAATGGCCGGTTGCATATCTTGAAAAGGTGGTTCCTCATCTTATGCCTGTGATCCGTGAGCTGGATGCCCGTGTGAGAAAGGACTACAGCGACGAGCGCGTTGCCATTATTGATAAAGACGAGCGCGTACACATGGCGCACATTGACATTCATTACGGATATGCGGTAAATGGTGTGGCTGCCCTTCATACTGAGATCCTGAAGGAATCTGAGCTGAAACCGTTCTACGATATTTATCCGGAAAAATTCAATAATAAAACAAATGGAATCACTTTCCGCAGATGGCTGAAGCACTGCAATCACGATCTGGCAGCTTATCTGGAAGAGCTGATCGGCGGAGAATATCTTGAGGATGCCACAAAGCTTGAAAAGCTTCTGGACTATAAAGATGATGAGACTGTACTGAAAAAACTCCGTCAGATCAAAATGCATTCAAAGGAAGAGCTGAGAGATTATCTGAAAATGACTCAGAATGTGGAGATCGACCCAAATGCGGTTTTTGATATCCAGGTCAAGCGGCTCCATGAGTATAAGAGACAGCAGATGAACGCTCTTTATGCCATCTACAAATATAAGGAGATCAAAAAAGGAAATCTTCCGAAACGTCCGCTGACAATGATCTTCGGGGCAAAAGCAGCTCCGGCGTATACCATTGCCAAGGATATTATTCATCTGATCCTGTGCCTGCAGGAGCTGATCGAAAAGGATCCTGATGTAAATAAATACATGAAGATCGTTATGGTAGAAAACTACAATGTAACCAAGGCAGAAAAGCTGATTCCTGCCTGCGATATTTCCGAGCAGATTTCTCTTGCTTCCAAGGAGGCCTCAGGAACCGGAAATATGAAGTTTATGCTAAACGGCGCAGTGACGCTGGGAACAGAGGACGGCGCAAATGTGGAGATCCATCAGCTTGTAGGAGACGAGAATATTTATATTTTCGGAAAACGTTCTGAGGATGTGATCCGTCTTTACGAGGAGGGGACCTACAGTGCGGAGACTCTTTATCAGGAAGATAAACTGATCCGTGAGCTGGTTGATTTTATTAAGGGAGAAGAGCTGGAAGCTATCGGAGATATGGAAAATCTGGAAAGACTGTATAAGGAAATCCGCTCCAAAGACTGGTTTATGGCTCTTCTGGATGTAAAAGAATATATTCAGACAAAAGAAAAAATGCTGGCAGATTATGAGGACGAGGCAGCATGGTCAAGAAAGGCTCTGGTAAACATTGCAAAGGCCGGATACTTTTCTGCGGACCGTACCATTGCCGAGTACAATCGCGATATCTGGAAGCTGTCATAAAGAGGTATATTATGAGAGAATCAGGAATTTTGATGCCGGTGTCAGCTCTTCCCTCCAGTACAGGAGTGGGAGAGCTGGGAGCCGACACCTTTCGGTTTATTAAAAATCTGAAACATTCAGGAGTAAAGATCTGGCAGATTCTTCCTCTGAATCCTGCAGGCTATGGAAACTCTCCGTATCAGCCTTATTCCTCCTGTGCGGGAGATGAAATTTATATCAGTCTGGAAGAGCTGTATAAGCAGGGACTTCTGAAAGTCTTGCCGGAGGCTTTTCGCAAAAATGCGGCAAAGGTGGACTATCAGGCGGTGAGAGAATGGAAGGAGCCTTATCTCCGGGAAGCCTGCAGCAATTTTCAGGAAACAGAGGATTATCAGAGGTTTGTGGAGCAGCCCTGGGTAAAAACTTACGGAATGTTCCGCGCCTTAAAAAAAGAAAACGGAAACCGCTGCTGGAACGAGTGGAAGGCTGAGGATAAAAGCTGGCCGGAGACCGGCGCAGAGGTTCCTGCTCATGTGAAGGAAGAGGTTCAGTACCAGATGTTCCTTCAATATGTCTTCTACTGTCAGTGGATGGCAGTAAAAAAAGCAGCCAATGACGCCGGCATCCGAATTATGGGAGACGTGCCTTTTTATGTGGGCGTGGATTCTGTGGATGTATGGGCAGGCAAGGACAATTTTCTTCTGGATACAGACGGTCGTCCCATTTTTATTGCAGGGGTTCCTCCTGACTATTTCAGCGCCACAGGCCAGAGATGGGGAAATCCCATTTATGACTGGGATTATCTGAAAAAAAATCATTATCAGTTCTGGCTTGACCGGATCGGGTACAGCAGTAAACTGTTTGATATGATCCGTATTGACCATTTCCGGGCTTTTGATACCTTCTGGAAAATTCCGGCAACCTGTCCCACAGCCATTGAAGGGGAATGGATCGAGGCTCCCGGTTACGAAGTTCTGGACATGCTTACAGAAAAGCTTCCGGAGGTGGAACTGATCGCAGAGGATCTGGGAGATCTCCGGCCGGAGGTTCTTACCTTAAAAGAACATTATCATCTGAAGGGAATGAAGGTTCTGGAATTTGTCCTTGATACTTCAGGTAAATATGCGGCAGACAGCTTCCCGGATGAGGAAAACATGATCATCTATACCGGAACCCACGATAACAGTACGCTGACAGAATGGTATCAGGAGCTTAGTGTTCCGGCCAGAAGAAAGCTCCGCCGTTTCCTGAAAAAACAGGGTATCAAAAACGGTTCTGTACAGGACAGGCTTCTGGAATATACCTGGAGAAGCAAAGCGGAGTACGCAATTGTTCCTCTTTCTGATATTCTTGGAATGGGAAAAGAAGCACGACTGAACACTCCGGGTACTGTGGGAAGTCCAAACTGGGAATGGCGGATGCCGGACGGGGACAGGATAGAAGCAGGCCTTAAAAAATATGCCGGACATTTATCATCTATAAATCTATAGAAAGAATAAGCGTACAACCATCATTTCTGGTGGTCATACGCTTCTTATACGAGGAAATAACATATGGAATTTACCGGAGTTTATCATAAAACTTCAGAGCAGATGAGCTATCCGTACAATGAAAACCAGCTGATCGTGAATATAAAAACCGGTTATGACGTCAAACGGGTCTTCATACATTATGGAGACCCGTTTGATGCAGGTATTCTGGGCGGAAAAGAAAAGTGGACTGGAAAACGGGAAGAAATCTGCTACAAAAAGCGGCTGAAGCATCAGCTCTGGTGGACAACCACCCTTGTGCCGCAGTATAAAAGATGTAAATATTATTTTGAGCTTCAGACAGAAAAAGAAACCTGGTATTATTTTGAGGACGGTTTTCTTACAGAGGAGCAGCTTCATATGGATGGAAGGATGCTTCAGTGTTTTATTGTTCCCTGGATGAATCCGGCAGATCTGAACAGAACGCCGGAATGGGTGAACGATACGGTATGGTATCAGATTTTTCCTGACAGGTTCTGCAATGGAACACCGGAGAAAAATACAGAGGATATCCTTCCATGGAGAACCGGACCGGTTACCAACAGAGAACGGTATGGAGGGAATCTTTCCGGAATCCGTCAGAAGCTGGATTATCTGAAGGAGCTGGGGATCAATGGAATTTATCTGAATCCCATTATGGAGGCAGAATCCAATCATAAATATGATACAACAGATTATGAAAAGATCGATCCGGCCTTTGGAGATGAAAAAGAGTTTACTTTTCTGGTAAAGGAAGCCCATGATCACGGCATCCGTGTGATGGTGGACGCAGTATTTAACCATTGCGGGCCTAAATTTGCGCCCTGGCTGGACGTGCAGGAAAAGGGACAGGCTTCCGAATATGCAGACTGGTTTATGATCAACGACTGGAGTGACCTTAAGAAAAAGGCAGATACCAGGGATGGACGATTTTATTCCTTTGCCTTTGCGGACGGAATGCCAAAGCTGAATACCAATAACGAAAAGGTACAGGAGTATTTTTGCAATCTCTGTGAAAGCTGGATCCGTGACTATGACATTGACGGTATCCGTTTTGATGTTGGAAATGAGATTTCCCACAGATTTTTAAAAAAGATGAGAGAGCGGGTAAAAAGGCTGAAGCCGGATATTTATCTTCTTGGTGAGATCTGGCATGACGCAAGCCAGTGGCTTATGGGAGACGAGTATGATTCTGTAATGAATTATCCTTTAATGAGCGGTATTCATGACTTTTTTATTGATAAGAAAATGACAAAACAGGACTTTGAATATACGGTCAATCACTGTTATACTATGTACATGCAGCAGTGTAATAACGTGCTGTTTAATCTATTGGATTCCCATGACACGGAGAGGCTGATGAACCGTTTCCATAATCTGGATATGTTTTATCAGCAGCTTGCAGTACTGTTTACCATGCCGGGAAGTCCATGTATTTATTATGGAACAGAAATCGCAATGGAGGGAGGACACGATCCTGACTGCAGAAGATGTATGCCCTGGCAGGAACTGGATTCAGAAGAAAACAGACGGCGTATCGCAGAAATGAAGAAGCTGATCTCTCTGAGAAAGCAGGAACCTTCTTTTAGAAGCCTGCATTTCCATTTTCCGGGAACATATCAGGAAAAGCGCTGTGTGGAATATATTAAGCTGGATGAACAGAATCATAAAACAGAAGTGCTTCTGAACTGTTCAGAAGATTGCATAAAAGTGGAAAAACAGGGAGAAATTCTCTTCGCCCGTGGTTATGTGAATGGAAATCTTGCAAAAAACGGAACTCTCATACGAAGGATTTAACAGGAGGAAATGGATATGAACAATAAAAAATGGTGGCAGAATTCTGTGGTTTACCAGATTTATCCCCGAAGCTTTCAGGACAGCAACGGGGATGGGATCGGAGATATCCAGGGGATTATAAAAAGGCTGGATTATCTTCAGGAGCTTGGCATTGACGCTGTCTGGCTGTCTCCGGTATGTAAATCTCCGCAGGATGACAATGGCTATGATATTTCCGATTATCAGGATATTGATCCCATGTTCGGAAATCTTGACGATATGGAGCAGCTGATCAATGAGGCAAAAAAGAGAAATATCCGTATTATTATGGATCTGGTGCTGAATCATTCCTCTGACGAGCACCGCTGGTTTACTGAGGCGAAAAAGAGCAAGGATAATCCTTACCACGATTACTATGTGTGGCGTGACGGCGAGGAAGGCGTGTATCCAAATGATATGAATTCTGTATTCGGCGGTCCGGCCTGGGAGTGGGTGCCTGAGTTAAAGCAGTATTATTTTCATCAGTTTTCCGTAAAGCAGCCGGACCTGAACTGGGAAAATCCAAAGCTCAGAAGAGAAATCTATGACATGATCCTCTGGTGGATGGACAAAGGTGTTGGCGGTTTTCGCCTGGACGTGATCGACCAGATCGCCAAGGAGCCGGATCTTAAGATCACCAACAACGGTCCAAGACTTCATGAGTTTATTCAGGAGTTAAGCAGAGAAACCTTCCAGAAAGGAGATCTGATCACAGTGGGAGAGGCCTGGGGCGCAGATATTGACAGGGCCAAGCTTTACAGTAAGCCGGACGGCAGCGAGTTTTCCATGGTGTTCCAGTTCGAGCATATGATGCTGGATCAGGAGCCGGGAAAAGAGAAATGGGATTTCTGTCCCCTTCCTTTTGTAAAACTGAAAAAATGTCTGGAAAAGTGGCAGAAGGAGCTTCATGGCTGTGGCTGGAACAGCCTTTTCTGGGACAATCACGACCTTCCGAGGATTGTATCCCGCTGGGGCAATGACAAAGAATACAGAGTGGAATCTGCAAAAATGCTGGCAACCATCCTTCACGGAATGGAAGGAACTCCCTATGTATATCAGGGAGAGGAGCTTGGCATGACAAATGTGCGCTTTGAGTCCATTGAACAGTACCAGGATATCGAGATCCGAAACATGTACAGGGAGCGGCTGGAAAAGGGGTATGCAGAGAAAGATATTATGGAATCCATCTATGCAAAGGGTCGTGACAATGCCAGAACTCCAATGCAGTGGGATGATACAGAAAACGCAGGCTTTACAACAGGAACTCCATGGCTGGGCGTGAATCCCAATTATACAGAAATAAATGCCCGAAGCCAGCTTCATGATGAAAACTCTGTTTTTCATTATTATAAAAAGCTGATTCAGCTCCGCAAAGAAAACAGCATTTTTGTTGAAGGTGATTTTACACTGCTGCTGCCGGAAGATGAAAATATTTTTGCTTATGTGCGGGAATATGAAGGCAGGAAACTGCTGGTGACAGCTAATTTTACAGATAAAGAGGTGGAATGTCCGCTGTTAAAGGAGTGGGGAGTGCCTGTATCTGAGGATGGCGCTGATAAGAGCCGGGACAATGGCGTGCTTTTGATCCATAACTACAGTGATCTGCCTTCCCAGCAGAAGCTGAGACCCTATGAAGCGATGATGTGGGAGAAAACAGAGACAGCAACTGAGATCTGATGCATGGAGCCTAAAAAACACCCCCGGAAATCTTCCGGGGGTGAAATCATATCTGGATCAGTTTGTGATAACCAGCTCAGTTTCTTTGTCGAAGAAGTGAGCTTTTTCCATATCAAAATCAAAATGGATTGAATCGCCTGTCTTTGCAGTTGTACGTGGATCAACACGGGCTGTGATCTGAGTTCCATTTATATCGAAGTACAGGAATACTTCAGCACCCAGAAGCTCATATACTTTAACGATAGAAGCCATGGAGCCGTCAGCGGAATCTGTAACATCCTCAGGACGGATACCCATAACAACTGTTTTGCCTACATAGCCTTTATCTTTGAGAACTTTTGCCTTTGCTGCCGGAATAACAACTTCATCGTTGCCGATCTTGGCAACCAGGTCAGCGCCGTTTTCTTTGATCTCAGCGTCAAGGAAGTTCATCTGCGGAGATCCCATGAATCCTGCTACGAACAGGTTACCCGGTTTCTGATACAGGTTCTGAGGTGTATCTACCTGCTGAACAACACCGTCTTTCATAACAACGATTCTGGTACCAAGAGTCATAGCCTCTGTCTGGTCATGTGTTACGTAGATGATGGTAGCGCCCAGTCTCTGATGGATCTTGGAGATCTCAATACGCATCTGTACACGAAGTTTTGCATCCAGGTTGGAGAGCGGCTCATCCATAAGGAATACCTTAGGATTACGAACGATGGCACGACCCATGGCAACACGCTGTCTCTGACCACCGGAAAGAGCTTTCGGTTTACGGTCAAGAAGTTTCTCAAGGTCAAGGATTCTTGCAGCTTCACGAACCTGTTTGTCGATCTGCTCCTTCGGAACCTTGCGGAGCTTCAGACCAAATGCCATATTATCATAAACAGTCATATGAGGATACAGAGCGTAGTTCTGGAATACCATTGCGATATCACGGTCCTTCGGCTCTACATCATTCATAACTTTGTCACCGATTTTAAGAGTACCGCCGGAAATTTCCTCAAGACCTGCGATCATACGAAGAGTTGTGGATTTTCCGCATCCGGATGGTCCTACAAAGATGATAAATTCTTTATCTTCAATTTCAAGATTGAAATCCTTAACAGCCTCAAAGCCGTTCGGATAGGTTTTGTTAATGTGCTCTAATGATAAACTTGCCATTTTAATTTCCCTCCAGGTAATATTTGTGAAATATAGTTTTGCTCTTGTTTCGAACTGTACTCAGTATAACGAAAAGCAGTAAAATGCACCAGAGAAGAATCCTACAAATATTTCAGAGGTTTGTTGACAGATTGACGAAAAGACGGGGAGATTTAGTCATTTTGCTCACCAAAAAACAGCTTTATATCATTTTCTACAGTGTCAATACCTGCGATTCCAAAGGTATCCACAAGAACCTTAGCCACATTAGGGCTTAAAAATGCCGGAAGCGTTGGGCCTAGATGGATGTTTTTAACACCAAGAGAAAGAAGGGCAAGAAGTACAATGACAGCTTTCTGCTCATACCAGGAAATATTGTAGATAATAGGCAGGTCGTTGATATCTTCAAGGCCGAAAATTTCCTTCAGCTTCAGTGCGATGACGGCAAGTGAGTAGGAATCGTTGCACTGTCCTGCGTCCAGAACACGGGGGATTCCGTTAATATCGCCAAGATCAAGCTTGTTGTACTTATATTTTGCACATCCGGCAGTGAGGATCACGGTGTCCTTGGGAAGCGCGCGGGCAAAATCACTGTAGTAGCTGCGGCTTTTTGCACGGCCGTCACAGCCTGCCATTACCACAAATTTTTTGATGGCGCCGGATTTTACAGCTTCGACAATTTTGTCTGCCAGAGCCAGAACCTGCGCGTGTGCAAAGCCGCCTACGATTTCTCCTGTTTCAAGCTCAACAGGAGGAGCGCAGTGCTTTGCCTGCTGGATCAGCGCGGAGAAATCTTTGATCTGACCAATGCCGCCCGGAATGTGTTTACAGCCCGGATAGGAAACAGCTCCTGTTGTGTACAAGCGATCCTTGTAGCTGTCCTTTGGAGGAATGATACAGTTGGTTGTCATAAGGATCGGTCCGTTAAAGGATGCAAATTCTTCATTTTGCTTCCACCATGCGTTGCCGTAGTTTCCGTGGAAGTGACGGTATTTTTTGAAAGCAGGATAGTAGTGGGCCGGAAGCATTTCAGAATGTGTGTAAACATCAATTCCTGTACCTTCGGTTTGCTCAAGAAGCATTTCCAGGTCTTTCAGGTCGTGGCCGGAGACCAGGATTCCGGGATTTGTGCCAACGCCGATCTTTACGCTGGTAAGCTCCGGATTTCCGTAGGCCTCGGTGTTTGCCTGATCCAGAAGAGCCATTCCCTGTACGCCGAATTTTCCTGTTTCCATAGTAAGGGAGATGAGCTGGTCAACAGTAAGGCTGTCGTTTAAGGTTGCAGAGAGCGCTCTCTGAATAAAAGCGTCTGTATCGGAATCTTCTTTGAATAGAACATTTGCATGGCTTGTGTAGGCGGAAAGTCCTTTGAGGCCATAGGTGATCAGTTCTCGGAGCGAACGGATGTCTTCATCCTCTGTGGAGAGAACACCTGTTTGAGAAGCTTTTGCTTCAAAATCGGAAGCATTGCTTATCCAGAGGGAAGCCTCCGGAAGATCAGCTTTGTCCTTTACCCGGGAAAGAAGAGACTCTTTTACTTCCAGAGTTTTGATGATCTGATCTGTGATTGTGTCTTTGTCAAAATTCACATTTGTGATCGTGATAAAAAGATTCTTATTAATAAGATGATTTACAGCTGCGTCTACATTTACATTTTCGGAGCGGAGCTGTGTGGTAATGGCAGATAGGCCTTTTGTCACCCATACAAGAAGATCCTGCATAGCGGCAATGTCCGGCTTCTTTCCACAGACTCCGGAAATTGTACAGCCGGAACAGCCGGCAGTTTCCTGGCACTGGTAGCAAAACATTTTATGTTCCATAAGATAAAACCTCCTGATTAAAAGTATATTGCCAGATATTGATTACTGATAAAAGTAAACGATATCTTATGTTCTGATAGAGCAGATTATAAAAGAAGAAAAACTTTAAATCTGTTGTTATAACAACAAAAATAAAGTTTTTTCTTTTATCGCATTTATTTTGAAGTTTTAAACAGAAAGTTTCTTTTACCTGATTATTCGTCGGTTTTATGAAGGATAAAATGATTTTTATGAAATTCCAGGATACCATCATCCCGCATTTTACCAAGCTCTTTGGAAAGAGCGCTGCGATCCAGATTCAGGTAATCGGCAAGCCCCTGACGGTTAAAAGGAATGGTAAAGGAGGTGCTTGCGGCTTTTATTGATTGATTGGAAAGATAAATAAGAAGTCTTTCGCGGATGGTTTTTGGGGTAGTACAGAAAATCCGGTTGGACAGGGTGAGATTTTTCTGCATGGAAATCCGCAGAAGATTTCGGACGATCGTGGGCTGCCCGGCATTTTGACCGTGTGATGCTTCCGGAGAATTCTGGTTAAAAGCTTTCGGAAATGGACTGGAAGCTCCAGGTGAGTTCAAAAGAAGTTTCAGGTTAAAGAACAGGATTTCTGAGTCTTCTGCCGTAACCGCGGACACCATCAGAGGTTCCCCGCACATGGCATACGTTTCCGCAAAAACATGTCCCTCCGGAATGTGGCTTAAAATGCTGCGCTTGCCCCAGAGGTCAATGTTTTCGATAATAACGCTTCCTGAAAGCACGATTCCCATTTCGGAAATCGTTTCTCCCATATGAAAAATAGTCGTGTTTTTTTCAAGAGTATGCTGGCGTATACAGCCCAAATTTTTCATTTCATTAAGCTCCAAAGAGGAAATTCCGTGAAATAAGGGAATTTCTGAGATCTTCATAAAAACTTCCTCGTCTTTCTGTGGCAGGTGGTAACTGTGTCGTCAGATAGAGGGGGTGCGAGTTTTCTCACTACACCATTTCCATCTGTATTCTGCGCTCATTCAGAAACATCCCCTGAAGTTCTTTTGCGTGGAAGCGTCTCTGGAACAGATCACATTTGCAGAGAAACAGATAGTACACATTCAGACCGCAGTCGTTCATGGTTTCAAAATTGCCCTGGCCTTTTGCCAGAATTACATCTGCCTGTTCCAGAAGAGTCCGAGATTCATTACTGAGTCCCGGAAACCAGGTTCCGCCCACATTGCTTCCGTTTCCGATTACTTTTGCGATATCAGTAAGTCCGATTTCTTCCGCATCCTCCATGGTGGCGTCATTGACAACAGGATATCCCCGTACAATAACTGTAATATCAAGCTGGGGATATTTTTCTTTCAAAATCTTAATGGCGAGTTTGTCCAGTACGATTTCACCACAGTTATCAGTAAGATAAACAAGAGATTTAGCCCTGGAGAGATCTTTTTGGAAGTTGGCGTATTCCTCCTGTCCCAGAGGTTCGTGATTTTCATTTTCCAGAAGCTTCAGCATTGTTTCCTGACTTACATTTTCCAAAGCTGCAAAATCAATATAGTTTCCAATGCGGGCATAGAGAAGCGCTGTTTCCAGTGGATCTGCGGAAATACGTATTTTTTCCTCAACAGAGGCTTCCGCATCCAGCATAAGCTGATTGAATTCTTTCTTTATTTCTGTGTAATCCTCGGCGGAACAATTCCAGAATTCACTGTAGAGTTTTTTGATCTCTACAGAAAGGCTGGGAGAGCAGTCCTGTTCTTCGGCATTGGAAAGAATTGACATGACCTTTTTCATATATTCGGTTTTTTTATCCATATCCGGGAACTTCCGGATCTTTTCTTCCTGTTTATTTACTGCACAGCACATGCAAAAGGGATTTAATTTCATTTGTAGTCCTTTCCGCCCGGATTCAGGGGCAGGTTTGATAAAAATATTATAGGACACGGGGAAGATATGGGCAAGAGGAAGGGGCAAATTTTATAAAAGCCTGCAAAAGGGCAAATAAACAGGAAACTGTAAAACTGAAAGCTATTGATTTTTAGGTTTTGGCACTGGCAGTTTCTCTTATAGCATATCAGGTAAACCTGCCAATAAATCATACCCTGCAGGAAAAAATCACCCGGGAAAATGGATTCTCCCGGGCAATTTTTTCCTGTATATTCGGTGGTGGTTAAATAACAGGCATGATAATTCAGGCATTCATACTTCGCCTGCGCTGATACCGGGCCAGAAGATCTTCTTCCCTGAAATCTCCCGGATTACCGGAAACGTCACTGTGATATAGAATCCAGTCACTTACATTCTCCATAAACCAGTTTTGTTTTTTAAGAGAATTTATGATCTGGCAAAAGCTGCCATGTGTCTGACCGGTCTCGTTATCGCAGTATATCAGAGTATTGGATTCACCGGAAATTCTCTGGAATCTCATGCGGGAAAAGGCATTGTTCAGAGTGGAATAAATACTTTCCGAATTATATTTCTGTTCTGTTTCTATTTTATGATTATCCATACGAATCAGCATTTTCAGCATAACATCGCCTCCTGTTGTATTTAATTTCAGCAAAGAAAAACTCCTGTTTTGCGCAAAACGGGATGTTATGATGTCTGCAGATGATCAAGTATTATTCCCTTTACTATCTGTAAAAAGTATAGCATCTAAAGAAGGGGGCAACAAGAAAAATCGTTCGACAAATTCTCTGATCATACGCGGTTTCCGGTAAATGAAGCTTTTGCTCTGGCACCGTCCGGCCATGGCAGTTTCCGGTTTGGGACTTCTCCGGTATCCCAAGTGTTTATTCCTGCTTTTTTCCATTCCAGTAAGCAAAATATGGCTTATGTTGCTCACAGGAGCCGGAAAAAGTCTGAGATTATTATTTATGAAATGAATTTTTATTGCCTTAAAAGAAGGGGTGGATTATAATATACAAGACAGACAATTTATCATATTTTATTGGGGAATGAATGTCTCCCTAAGTATTAATACTTAAACCGCTTAGAAAAGCTGATGACTTCTGCAATCAATGTAAGGCAGAGGTGTCGGCTTTTTTGTTATTTATAAAAAAGGCAGTACATTGTGTACTGATCTTTTTGGTAAATAAAAGTATTCCGCGAGGATTTGGGGAGTTCGAAGAGGAGTTGTCCGATTTATTTTTGAGGAGGAGCTTATGTTATTAAGTATTTCATTAATTTTACTGGTTGGTATGTCCATGAGCTGGATCTGCCGGAAAATGAAACTGCCAGGTTTGCTGGGAATGCTGATTACCGGCATTGTTCTTGGTCCATATATGCTTGATCTGTTAGATGAAAGCATCCTGGAGATATCGTCGGAATTACGTAAAATTGCACTGATCATTATTCTGACCAGAGCGGGACTGGGACTTGATCTGTCAGGCTTGAAAAAAATCGGAAGACCGGCAGTGCTGATGTGTTTTGTCCCTGCAAGCCTGGAGATTCTTGGAATAATACTGCTGGCGCCAAGGGTTATGGATCTGACTGTTCTGGAGGCTGCTGTTATGGGGGCTGTGCTGGCAGCTGTTTCCCCTGCAGTCGTTGTTCCAAGGATGGTTAAGCTTATGGATGAGGGATACGGCGCAAAAAAAGGAATACCCCATTTAATCCTGGCAGGAGCATCTGTAGATGATGTATATGTGATTGTTCTGTTTTCAACCTTTGCAGGAATGATTCAGGGTGAAAAGGCTTCCGTAACAAGCTTTATTAATGTTCCGTTTTCTATATTTTCAGGCGTTGTGCTTGGACTGCTGATCGGTATCTTTTTTGCATACTATTTTAAAAAAGTACACATCCGGGACACTGCAAAAGTGCTGATTATATTAGGTGTTTCTTTTCTTCTTGCAGCAATAGAATATCGTCTCAGTACGCCAATTACATTTTCAGCGCTGATCACAATTATGTTTATTGGCATCGGACTGCAGAAGAAAAGGGCGGCTGTTGCGAAAAGGCTTTCTGTAAAATACGGAAAACTCTGGGTAGCGGCAGAGTTGTTTTTATTTGTTCTGGTTGGAGCTACTGTAAATATTGAATATTTTGGAAAAGTGGGTGTTCAGGCACTTGCAGTAATCCTGGGAGCGCTGGTATTCAGAATGCTTGGCGTGTATATATGTCTGCTGGGAACAGACCTGACAGGACGGGAGAAAATGTTCTGTATGCTGGCTTACACACCGAAGGCTACGGTTCAGGCCGCCATTGGCGGAATCCCTCTTTCCCTCGGCTTTGCCTGTGGAGATGCTGTGCTTACAGTGGCAGTGCTGGCGATTGTGCTTACCGCGCCGCTTGGGGCGCTTGCCATAGATTTGTCGTATAAAAAATGGCTGGTAAGGTAGAGGCGCACATCCCGTCACCTTTTCCCTTCCCTTTTAATTATTTGGCTTGCATTTATTTCAACTTCGTTATAGCAATGGATTTTTTCATACCTGCGTGATACAATAATTGATGAAATGGGATGGAGAAAGAAAACCATGATTGATACAAAAAAGGAACAAGTTCTTCGCAATGGGATTGCGGAGATTATCGCAGAAATAGAGGTGGGTGTATGAAAAAGAAAAAACAGGAGATCAGTATTGTTCGATCCTCGGCAGCGGAATACCTGACATTTATTACTGCCACAGGAGAGAGTGATGTAAATGCCGTTTATTGCGATGAAAATGTATGGCTGACGCAAAAAATGATGGGTTTGCTCTACAATGTGGAAACTCATACTATTAACTACCATCTGAAAAAACTGTTTTCGGACGGAGAGATTGAGGAAAATTCAGTTATTCGAAAATTTCGAATAACTGCTGCTGATGGAAAAACCTATAATACCAATCACTATAATTTGAGCGCGATTATTGCTGTAGGGAACAAAGTGGATTCTCCCCGTGCAGTCCAGTTCCGTAAATGGGCAAATCAAATTATTGAAGAATTCACAGTAAAAGGATTTGCAATGGATGACGAGCGGCTGAAAAATGGCGGTACGGTTCTGACGAAAGATTATTTTAGGGAACAGTTAGAGCGGATTCGTGAAATTCGTCTTTCGGAGCGGCGATTTTATCAGAAAATTACGGACATTTACGCTACCAGCATCGATTATGATTCCAAGGCTGAAACAACAAGAAAGTTTTTTGCAAGAGTGCAGAATCAACTTCATTGGGCAATTCATGGAGAAACAGCCGCAGAGACCATATATCGACGTGCCGACAGCGCGAAGGATAACATGGGGCTGACCACATGGAAAGACGCACCAAATGGAAAAATTCAGCGTTTTGATGTGGTAGTTGCCAAAAACTATCTGACAAAGGAAGAACTTTCGGCTATGGCGAGAATTGTCAATGCTTATTTGGACTTGGCAGAGTTGAGAGCTGAAGAAGAAATGCCTATGACAATGGAGGATTGGGCAGAGCAGTTTGAAGGTGTTTTACGTTTGAGCAGAAAAGAGATATTAACGGATGCCGGAACAATTTCCGCAAAAATCGCTCAGCAGCATGCATTGAGTGAATTTGAAAAATATCGTGTTCGTCAGGATCGACTTTATCAAAGCGATTTTGACAAAATGCTGTTGAAAACGGATGAAGTACAGAAATTGTCGGCTCATAAATCTACAGCTCAGATAATCGATGTTTCATCAGAGGAAGACTATGAATAACAAGAGTAAACTTGATGAATGGATCGGGAATGCTGCTCTACTGGGATGGCGTATAAAAAACTTCATGAATGCTGTAATTCACAGTCTTGGAATAATGAATGGTAATATTTATGATGGTATTATTAAGATAGTAAAGAGATTATTTGAGGTGGTAAAATTCGTTGCCAACCACGAACCCTATGGGTTAAAAAAGACGCAGGAGTCGCGATGCCTGCCAAATAATCTCTTTTAACTATTAATTATGAATGCTCTGTTCCGAACGGATAGGGCTTTTTATTTTGGAATGAAATAAATCGTTTCTTTCAATTTATTACTAAATTAACTCGTTGTGCTAGATGAAATTAAAATAAAGAAACTTCAACAAAATATGCTATCCTATTTGTAGGCATACAAATTTGAAAGGAGGCATCATT
>NZ_HF999088.1:0-986 GCF_000433815.1 Blautia sp. CAG:257 | reverse complement strand
GGGAGAATAAATGGCATCTGTCAAATTAATGGCAGATGCCATTTATGGATTCAGAAAGGATGATAGCTACAACTGCTCATGATCTAATTTATGACAAACGTCAAGTACGAAATTACGTGTGCTTTCTACTGCCCTGTTTGCTTTTTCTATATCTCTGGAAGTGGGCATAAAACTATCTGCCCCGGGATACCTCGTGGTAAAGTAGAATCCGTCAATAACACCCATATTAGTTTCTGCTTCATCTGGTATTTTGATTCCCATATCATCCATAATATATTTCATAAGTTTGTTCAGACTATGTGATTTTAAAATCCATTCCTTTTCGCGCATCTCATGATTTGTGTCCGGGATCGCATATTCTGAAATAATGTGTTTCAGATATCTTTCACATATATTTTGACCAAGCGCTGCTAAAGCACTTCCTCTTACATTAGAATCGTAAGCCTGTCTAAAAAAGAGATAGTCATTTTCTGCAAAGTCAAAATATGATTCTAATGAATTTCCCATACATTAATTCCCTCCATTTTTATATTTTTATAATATAACATATTGTTACTTTTCCAGGAGTCCCCTATTACGACCTTTAAGTCCACATCTGGCAGTTCCAGTGCAGAAGGAGATACAGAACCTTTGAGTAAAATCACAACATCCCTGTATCTTTTTGTATTAAAGTCAGGTGAAAGTTCAAGCAGCAAATCAACATCACTGTTAAAATCCTGTTCTTTTCTGGCACAGCTGCCATATAAATACAGACCACTGACATAAGGGGCAATACCTGACTCTTTAATTTTACGGATAGCGTGATTTAATGAGGCTTCACTCCTTCTGATACATGTAGCATTCGCCTTTTTACTCTTTCCAACCCGCATATCTGAGTCCCCCCATTGTATCTTTGAAATTAAATGATATTTTGTTGCCTTCATTGTACTAGTTTATTGCCTGTTTTTCAAGATAGCATTGCTGAAAGAGAAAAAATGAATATAATA
>NZ_HF999087.1:20505-20639 GCF_000433815.1 Blautia sp. CAG:257 | reverse complement strand
CTTACAGTCAAGGATCACATTATAAACCTTGTTGCTGGTAGCCAGAATATTTCCATTTCTGTCATAAATATTTCCCCTTTTTGCAGGAAGCACATCATTTTCAAACTTCTGCTGCGCCTGGGTCAGAACCTGTT
>NZ_HF999087.1:0-20451 GCF_000433815.1 Blautia sp. CAG:257 | reverse complement strand
TGGTTGCATTAATATAGGTAATTCTTCCCAACAAACAAACTAAAGCCAGCAGCACTGCTCCAAACAGTCCTGCCAGCTTTCCTTTCATCTGATGATTTATTTTTTGCCGGGGTTTCCTTCTTCTGGTCCTCCTGTCGTTTCCCAAATTCTCACCTCTTATTTGTCAGGTACGTCCTGATACTGTCTCACATAGCTGTTATTTGACATACTGTATGTCTTTTTCTGATCCTCTCTGGGATAGTTCATTCCCAGCCGTCCAATGGCTATTTTTTTGATCCTGTTCAGATCCACACTGGAATTCACCTGGCTTTCATAAGCGTTATTTTCTTCCCTCAGTTCACTGAGTTCGGATTCCAGCACTGCCACATCTTTGATCCGGCCTGTAATATCCGCTCTGAGCTGCAGATAATTCACACAGCAGAACAGAACTGCCACAGAGATCACTGTCAGAAAAAAAACAAATCCCCGCCCCATGCTCATGGCTTTCTGACGGTTTCTCATTGTCTCTCTGCTGACTGCATGTGCACGGCGCGCCGTTTTTGCCGAAGAAGCT
Organism: Blautia sp. CAG:257; assembly: GCF_000433815.1. Classification (NCBI taxonomy): domain Bacteria; kingdom Bacillati; phylum Bacillota; class Clostridia; order Lachnospirales; family Lachnospiraceae; genus Blautia; species Blautia sp. CAG:257. The sequence continues at coordinate 19,898 of NZ_HF999087.1, read as the reverse complement.
TTTGTAGTCTTCCTCTGCCGTCTGTCCTGTGTTCCCCGTACAGCCGGTATGTTTCTTTCAGGTACTTCCTGCAGACGTCTTACTGTATTTCCATCCACATACATTCCCTGGGCGTTTCTGACATTTTCTCTGCTTCTTCTGGCTGTCACCGCTCTGTTTGTCCTGTCCATTTTCTATCACTAACTTTCCTTAACATTCACTAAATCTTCCTGCTGCTCCACTCTGCGTTCAAATATACGCAGCTTGGCGCTCTTTGACCGGGAATTATCCTCCAGTTCCGCTGCTCCGGGCAAGATCGGTTTCCTGGTGATCACTTTTCCCATGGACTTCCTGCCGCACACACATACCGGAAAATCCGAAGGGCAGGTACAGGGATTTTCATTTTTGCGGAAAATAGTCTTGACGATCCTGTCTTCAAGAGAATGGAATGTAATAATACAGATCCTTCCTCCATCTCCCAGCATCCCGATCATTCCGTCCAAAGACTCCCTGAGTACATCCAGTTCTCTGTTCAGCTCGATACGGACAGCCTGAAAGGTTCTCTTTGCAGGATGTCCTCCCGCTGCCTGAATCTTCATGGGAATCGCACGGCGGATAATTTCCGTCAGTTCTCCCGTAGTCTGTATTGGCTTTTCCTGTCTGGCAGCCACAATATGTTTTGCAATATTCTTCGCAAATTTATCTTCACCGTAATCACGAATGATCCGGTACAACTCTTTTTCTTCATAACCATTGATAATATCAGCTGCTGTACGGGTCTGTCTCTGATCCATACGCATGTCAAGAGGCGCGTCTACCCTGTAAGTGAATCCGCGCTCCTCATTGTCAAGCTGGTAGGAAGATACTCCCAGATCCAGCAATATTCCGTCTACCTGATGAATACCAAGGTTTCTAAGCTCGTTTACCATGTAACAATAATTGCTGCGAATGATCGTCACTCTGTCTTCATAGGCAGCCAGCCTTTCACTCGCAGCAATTATTGCATCCTGGTCCTGATCTATTCCAATAAATCTCCCCTTGGCAGAAAGTCTGCTGCACACCTCTACGGCATGCCCTGCACCTCCCAGAGTTCCATCCACGTAGATTCCGTCAGGCTTTACATTCAAACCTTCAATGGTTTCTTCCAGTAATACAGATTTGTGTCTGAATTCCATATACGTCTCCTGTGTTGGATTTACTTCCGGCGTAATACTTAAATGATGATACCCATGTCCTGCATACTCTCTGCAATACTGTCCATATCATCATAATTACAGTTCTCGCTCCACTTTTCTCTGCTCCAGACTTCAATCCTGTTCAGATTTCCCGTTAAGACCACGTCCTTTTCCAGACCAGCAAACTCCCGAAGCGTCTGAGGCACGAGAATTCTCCCCTGCTTGTCCAGCTCACACATTGTGGCTCCTGCAACAAAGAATCGTGAGAAGGTTCTTGCATTCTTATTTGTAAGTGGTAAGGCTCTGAGTTTTTCTTCAAAGGCTTTCCATTCATCCATAGGATAAATTGAAAGACAACCATCCAGTCCCTTGGTCAGAACGAACTCTTCTCCCAAAAGCTCTCTGAACTTCGCCGGGATGATCAGACGCCCCTTCGCGTCTATTGTATGGTTGTATTCTCCCATGAACATGTAACTCACCTACTCTCGCAAAGTACGATTCTCCCCTTCGTACTTTCCAGCAGAAACGGATGGGTCTGCCATATTCCCTCCATTCACTACCACTATTCACCACTTTCTACCACTTATGAACCCATTCTACCCCATTTACTTTGAAATTACAAGTGGGAATATCAGGTTTTTTATTTTTTCCCTTTAAAAAAATCCGGTCTTTTCCGGCTTTTTCCATCATAAAAAGGATTCTCCGGCAAACCTGCCACAGAATCCTTTTTCGTTGTTATATGCTTTGAAATTTCTCAATCAGCCTGTCAAGCTTCCGGCTTTCCCTCAGACATTTTGGAAGGTCTTCCCTGTTCTGGATCATCCCGTTCAGCTTTCTCCGGCAGTTCTGTATCTTCCGTTTCAGTTTTTTCTGATTCAACTTCTTCAGTTCTGCTGCCTGATCCGGCAGAGACTCTCTGATCCGTTTTTTCCTCCACTTCTGCATCTTCAGGAACCTCTTTTTCTTCAGTCTCTTTAATTTCGTCTGTGATATCTGTTCCCATAAATTCATGAGATACGTCCTCGTAAGTCTGAATATCATCATAGTTCAGAACAGCTCTTTTTTCCTCTCTCCTGCGGGTTCTGTGCCTTTCCCGTTTTTTTGTCAGACTTCTGCGAACAGAAGCCGTAATTCCAAACATAACAGCCAGAACAAGCAGAACACACGAGAACACCGGAATCTCTGTTCCCGGAACAGTCACGGGCTCCGGCAGAAGAAATTCTATCCCTGCCCGTCCAAGACTGTAGCCTGCCAGATATCTTAAAAAAATCTCTCCCGGATATTTTCTGTGTTTTGTGTACAGCAGAAGGATCAGAAAAAGCGCCAGGCACCAGATACTCTCGTACAGAAACAGAGGATGTACCTGTATCCAGGAAATACCGTCTGCTTCTGCCAGATGACCGGCCATCAGCCGGGAAATCTGAGCCTTATTTACTGCATCTGCAGGAATCTGCATAGCCAGAAGGCTGTCCGTATATTCTCCGAAGCCTTCCCGGTTAAAAAAGTTTCCCCACACTGCTATTATCTGCGCTGTCAGAAATCCCATACTGGCAGTATCTGCCACCTGTGCAAAGGAGATTTTCCGGATTTTACAGTAAATTGCGCCAATCAGGATTCCGCCTAAAATACCGCCGTATATAGACATTCCGCCATTTCTGATATCCGCAATCTCTATTATTGATTTTCCCGCAAACATCTCCCGGTTCAGAGCCACGTACATTAACCGCGCCCCCAGCACACCGCCTGCAAAAGCCGGAATCATTGCTTCCAGGCTAAGGTTTGGATCCTCTTTTTGCTTTTTTGCCACAAAAATCATTACGGCAAGTCCAAGAAGCATGCCTGCTGCTGTCAGAAGCCCGAAAAAAGTAAGCTCAAATCCGAAAACAGAAACCGATCTTCCCACAAAACCAAAATCAATATCCAGATTTGGGAATCGTACTGATGTATTCATACACGCACCTGCTTATACATTGAAACGGAACAGGATCACATCTCCGTCCTGAACCACATATTCCTTTCCTTCCATACGAACCAGGCCTTTTTCTCTGGCTCCTGCATAAGAGCCGCAGTCCAGAAGATCCTGATAATTTACAACCTCTGCCTTGATAAATCCACGCTCAAAATCTGTGTGGATCTTTCCTGCTGCCTGAGGCGCTTTTGTTCCGATCTTAATGGTCCATGCTCTTGTCTCATCCTCTCCTGAGGTCAGGAAGCTCATCAGACCCAGAAGGCGATAGCTTGCGCGAACCAGCTTTTCAAGACCGGACTCTGTCAGCCCGAGATCCTCCAGGAACATTTTTCTCTCATCATCATCCAGCTCGGAGATTTCTTCCTCGATTCCTGCACAGATCACAAAAACTTCGCTGTTCTGCTGAACCGCATAATCCTTCACTGCCTTTACATGAGGATTGGACGCTCCGTCGTCTGCCAGCTCGTCCTCAGCCACATTTGCCGCATAGATCACCGGCTTCCAGGTCAGAAGATTATAAGTTCCCATCCAGGCTTCCTCATCTTCTGTTTCCAGTTCCATAGTGATTGCCAGTTTTCCGTCTTCCAGATGAGCCTTTATTTTCTGAAGAAAGTCAAGCTCTTTGGCTGCTTCCTTATCCATTCTAGCTGTTTTTGTAACCTTTGCGATTCTTCTTTCCAGAATTTCAAGGTCAGAGAATACAAGCTCCAGATTAATAGTCTCAATATCACGGATCGGATCAATACTTCCATCTACATGGATCACATTCGGATCCTCAAAGCAGCGCACCACATGGACAATAGCGTCTACTTCACGGATGTTTGCCAGAAACTGATTTCCCAGACCCTCGCCCTTGGACGCTCCTTTTACAAGTCCTGCAATATCCACAAATTCGATCACTGCCGGGGTTACTTTTTTGGAATGGTAAAAATCTCCCAGAAGCTTCAGTCTCTCATCCGGAACTGTAACCACGCCTACATTGGGATCAATGGTGCAGAAGGGATAGTTGGCTGACTCCGCTCCTGCTTTTGTTAAAGAATTAAAAAGTGTACTTTTGCCTACGTTAGGAAGGCCGACGATTCCAAGCTTCATGTTTTATATTTCCTCCTACAAATCTTTTGACTGTTTTTCAGCATAATAACCGCTTTCTTTTCAGGAAGCCTTAATACATTGCCTTATATTTTACCATACCATAATATCTTTGTGAATATTCAGTTTAAAATTCCGCCACATTTCTTATCTCTCTTATATTTGATTATATCAAAATACACCCAAGCAGCAATCTTCAACTACCTGGGTGCAATTCATTTTTTATTAAATTTTCATCTTGAGCTGACGCATCATATGATATAAAGTATGCACTTCTACATTAAAGTGTTTCGCAACATCCGGTATCTTCACACGTCCACATTTATTCTTAACATTTAATGGTCCTGCGGACTGTTCAAAGGTAATCAATTTATATCCTTTCGCAGCAGCTGCTGCAATCAACCATGGATCGGCAACCTCATTTCTGGCCCAATCATTCAAACCCTTTTCATTGTAAAAACCACATTCTTGAATATATTGCATTACTTCTGCATATTTAGGGATTATTTCTGAATCAACATGATTACAAATCTGAAATTCATCTTTTCTTTCAGATACCCACTGTTTTAACTCATCCTGCCCCTTATCAATTTCAGCTTTTACCATATCAAGCAGAACTATATTACCTGCTTTTATCTTTTCTTCAAAAATTCCCCAAAATGAAGGAATCAAATCATAAGCATAAAAGAACCTTGACGCTGTCATCAATGTATTTGCATCAATCAAAAATTTTTCTGATGAATTTACCATAAAACACCTCCAAGTCCACTTGCAACTTCAGAGAATGTTTTGCTAGTAGTATTCGTTAATCGGTAAGCTTCCGCAAAAGAAGTTCTACCACTATTTACACTTTCACATAATGCACGTACAAAAACACTATCTAATTTGCTACGAGCAACTCTGTAATAATCACCACCAGAACTTCCCTCTTTTTTTGCTTGAATGTACGCTTCGATAGCATCTGCTATCACCCGATCATATACGCTCTTATCAATCTTCTTATTATCTAAAGCTCTACGAGCAATGACACTGCCACTACAACGGAACATTCTGGCAAGTACCTTAATCCTTTCATGTATATCGTCATTTGTATTACTATTCCATTTTTGAAGAAACACATTTTCCGGTACCATTAACTCTCCCGCTACCGCATTGCAAATAAACTCAATCGGCTTTGTTTCATTTATAGAATATCTTCTGTCATTATATAAATCGTTTTCTCCAATCCAAAGATGTACCGTCTCATGAAACAAGGAAAATAATTTTCCACCTGCAGAATCTGCACCATTTATAAAAATCAACGGTGCCCATTCATTTACCATTGCAAACGCTCTAAATTCATTTACATCTAATACTCGATGGGTATTTTTACCAACAATACCATTCATCATCACAACAATTCCACAATCTTCCAAAAGCTTTCTTACCTTATTGAATGCTTCAGAAGAATTAGCACATGTCCCATACCATTCAACAGTAAGTCCTAAATCGTTACGAATTGTATCTGCGATTATCTTTATGTCTGTGAAATCTTTTAAGCTTCCAACAACATTAATTACATCATAATTCCATTCTTTTCGATAATCAATCATCCATTCCTGAACTGCTTCCATCTCACGAATAGTGTCAATTAAATTCCGACTTGGATTTGTTAGTTCTATACTATCAAGTGTTCTATATTCTAATAAACTAATCTGTTCAACTGGCGGTGTCTGCAAAAAGAAATATCCTAGCGGAATGTGAGATTTTTTACTGAAATCTTCTATCTGATTAAAAGTCGGACGTTTTGTGCCATCAAGCCATTGCTTGATATTTTCCATAAGCTTTGTACCCAACTTTTCTTCGCTAGTTTGACTAAGTGCCCAGCTAATGATTGCCGGCTGTACATTCACATTTACTGTTGGCATAATACCTCCTCCTTCCACCTATACTTAATTATAGTATATCAAGAGTTTGTCAGAAACACTACTTTTTTATAAACTTTTAAAATTTTATATTGTTACATTCAATCCCCTGTCATCAGCATAAGAAGGATTCCTTTTTCAAACTCTACCACAGCCTCCTCTTCGGCAATCTCATTGCTGACCGTAAGGCCGCTGTCGGAAGCGGTCAGATAATGGCGGTTCAGTGGATATTTGAAGCCTTTAAGAGTAAGTCCTGGTACGTCTCCTCCAATGGAAAAAAAGGACACATATTTTCCGAACTGTTCAGACCGTTTCAGCACAGTTCCGCTTTCAATAAGTTTCATGTAATTCCAGGGATCCACAAGGATGATCTCACAGCCCCTTTCCCTTCCCAGAACAAGAAGCCCGAAATTTGCAAGAAGATGATCCACTCTGTTTCCTGTGGCGCCCAGGATGATCATTTGCTTCACGCCTCTGTCCATAGCCAGGCAGGCTGCCGACTGGGTATCCGAATCATCCTTTTCCGGCCGAAGCTTTATAATCTCCGTATTGCTGAGCGTTTCCAGAAATTTTTTTCCGCTTTCAGAAAGACTGTCAAAGTCTCCTACCGCAATGTCAGGAACAAGCCCTGTTCTTTCAAAGAATTCCAGGCCTCTGTCTGCTGCGATCAGCAACGTATTCTCATCTGTATTTTTTTTTAAAAAATCGAGGGCAAAATCTGTATTGATATTGCCCCCGCTTACAATGACTGCATGTTTCATGATATGTCTCATTCAATCTCTTCTTTAATATGCTGCATTCTTTTTGTAATATGTTTTACATTGGAAGCAAGATCTCCGTTAAATACATAAGATCCTGCCACAAGGAGATTGGCTCCGGCCTTCATAACTGTTTCCATGGTTTCATCATTGATTCCGCCGTCAACCTGAATATCAACATCTGCATGTTCCCTGTCAATCAGTTCGCGAAGCTCCTCAATCTTTTCTGTACACTCGCTGAGATATTTCTGTCCGCCAAAGCCCGGCTGTACAGTCATGACAAGAACCATATCCACATCATCAAGAAGATGACTGATATCATTTACGGGAGTTGCCGGCTTAATGGAAACGCCAACCTTTACTCCTGCATCACGGATCAGCTCAATGGCGCGTTCCAGATCTTCACATGCCTCGGCATGTACAGTAATAGAATCTGCTCCGCAGTCTACAAAGTCCTGAATGTAACGTTCCGGAGCAGATACCATCAGATGTACGTCAAAAAACATCTTTGACTCTTTTCGGATAGAACGGATCACCGGCATTCCAAAAGAGATGCTTGGAACAAAATCTCCATCCATAACATCAATGTGAAGCCATTTTACGCCTTCCTCTTCCAGAGTCTGTATCTGCTGACCCAGACGGTTAAAATCTGCTGATAAAATTGAGGGACACAAATGATAGTCCATGTAATCAATATCTCCTTTTCTCTTTTAATTCTTCATATAATGCTAAATAGTCCTCATATCTGAGACGGCTGATCTCTCCTGCCTCAAGGGCTTCCTTTACACGGCAGCCCGGCTCATGGATATGTCTGCATCCCAGAAAACGGCACTGATCATCGTATTTTCGGAACTCGGGAAAATAATCCTTCAGTTCCTGTTCTTCCATATCTGTAAGATACAGGGACGAGAATCCCGGCGTATCCATAAGATAGGTGTTTTCTCCTGCAGGAATCACCTGGGAATGACGGGTAGTATGTTTGCCCCTCTTCAGCTTCCTGCTGATTTCTCCTGTCTCCATCTGAACTTCCTTCTGAAGAAGATTTGTCAGAGAAGATTTTCCTACTCCCGAGGGGCCTGCCACAACTGTGGTCTTTCCTTTCAGGATTTTATATATTTCCTCAAGCCCTTCTTCCTTAAGAGCGCTGGATAAAAGGACCTGATATCCGCAGCCGGAATAGGTGTCATACAGCTCCCGGATTTCTTTTTCCTCTGCCAGATCTTTTTTGTTGAAGCAGACCACTGCCGGAACACCGGCCTGCTCCATCATAATAAGGAATCTGTCAAGAAGCATAAAATTCGGTTTTGGATCATCCATGGCAAAAATTACAAATGCCTGATCCACATTGGCCACTGCGGGACGGATCAGAGAATTTTTGCGAGGGAGGATCTTTACCAGATTTCCCTCTGCTTTTTCCTGATCCAGCACAGTGATCTCCACATTATCACCTACAAGAGGCTTCTGATTATCCTTTCGGAAGATTCCCCTTGCCCTGCATTCATAAATATTGCCGTCTTCTGCATGTACATAATAAAAACCGGCAATTCCTTTTATGATCTTACCTTCCATGCATTACTCTGCTTTCTCAAAGGTAAGAGGATAGGTTCCAAGCTGCTGATATTCACCATTGATCATTTCAGATACAGAAAGAGTTCCCTGGCTTACCCCCGGACTTCCTGTAATATCCAGTTTGTAAGGGAAGGTAAGAGTCTCTCCGTCTACAACTGTAGTTGCCTCGGATTCTCCGTTTACTTCCTGGATCAGCTCCAGACGCAGCGCGCCTCCCTTGTAGTCCTGAGGCGTATTCAGACTCTGTGTACATTTCCATACTTCTCCGTTTGCCGCTGCCTGCTGCTGAGCAGAGGTGTCTGCGCTTGTCTGTGCTCCAGAACTGTCTGCTGCCGGTTCTGCTTCAGGCGGCTGATCTCCGGAGCTTACCACAAGACTGGCCGGCTCATCCGGATTCGCGGTTTCTTCTGCTTCCGGAGACTGAGAAATAACCTGACCTGCCGGTACATCCGCACTCTGCTGCTTCGTGATATTGATCTCCAACCACTTACCAAACTCTGTCACAGCCTCTTCCTCTGTTTTGCCTACAACATTCGGAACCAGAGCTCCATCTCCCCAGTCAAGTCCTCTGCTGACAGTAAGAGTTACAGTGTCTCCTGATTTTGCAACAGAACCTGCTTCCGGAGAAACTGCGATCACATATCCCGGTTCCACATCCGGCCATTCCATTCCATCCGTATCATCTGTATCCGCACTGTATTCTTTCTGAACGTTTACAGTAAGTCCCATATCCTCCAGAGAATTCTGATAAGCATATGCAGTTACTGTCTCATCATACTCCGGAATCGTCAGCTCTTCCTGGCCCTTGCTGACATAATACTTCAGAGTTGTATATGCCTCAACCTTTGTTCCTGCCGGAATATCCTGGGAAGAAATTTTTCCTTTTTCCTGGTCGGAAGCTTCCTCTCCAACCATCTGCTTGCCAAGGTTTACTGCCTCCACAAGAGCTTTAGCCTCTTCCTCAGTCTTGCCTACAAGATCCGGAACCTCCACCATGTCCTCGTCTTTATTGTCTGCCTGCTGCACCTGTCCCGGCTCTTCTGTCTTGTCAAAAACGCCCGTATTTTTCACAATAAGAAATACGCCGCCTGCAAGAACCGCCGCTCCGGCAAGAAGTGCGACAATTGTTACTGCTCTGCTTGTAGTTCTGCGTTTTTTCTTTTTCTTCTTTCTTCTTTCTGCAGCGCGTCTGCGCTCATACTCTCTGTCATCATCACCGTCGTCATAGTCGGTCTCGTATTCTTCTTCCTCAAGCATCTCTACTTCAGGTTTTCTCTGAGCTGTCCTGTTTTTCTGAGTGTGTTTGATCTCGCCCAGCTCCTCGTCTGAGATCACAACGGTCTTGGCATCTGTGTCCACTACATCGTTCAGCTTTACAAAATTTCCCTGGGGATCGATCAGAGAATGCTTCAGGTCTGCGATCACATCCTCCATTTTTTCGTAACGACGTCCTACGCTTTTCTGTGTGCATTTAAAAATAATCTGCTCCAGACTGTAAGGAAGATTTTCTGTGTAAACGCTTGGAGGAACCATTTCCTCCTGCAGATGCTTGATAGCAATGGCTACTGTAGTATCCCCGTCAAAGGGAACGCGTCCGGTAACCATCTCGTACAAAGTGATGCCAAGTGAATAGATATCAGATTTCTCATCACTGTAGCCGCCGCGCACCTGCTCCGGTGAACTGTAATGAACAGATCCCATCACATTGGAACTGATCGTATTGGAGGAAGCTGCTCTGGCAATGCCAAAATCTGTTACCTTCACCTTTCCGTCTGTGGAAATGATAATATTCTGAGGCTTCACATCACGGTGAACGATTCCATGATTGTGGGCTGCCTCCAGTCCCATGGAAACCTGAATTGCAATACTGGTCGCCTCTTTAATAGAAAGCTTTCCTTTTTTTGCAATATATTCCTTCAGGGTGATTCCCTCTATCAGTTCCATGACAATGTAATAAACGCCTTCATCATCGCCTACGTCAAATACATTAACAATATTCGGATGTGTCAGTCCGGCTGCTGCCTGAGCCTCGCTTCTGAATTTCCGGATAAAGGTTTTGTCCTCCCGAAATTCCGGCTTCAGCACCTTAACCGCAACAAAACGGTTCAGCTTATGATCCTTTGCTTTATACACATCGGCCATGCCGCCTGTGCCTATTTTCCCTAAAACCTCATAACGCTCCGCTATGATCATTCCTGCTTTTAACATTTGTCCACCTCATTTGTGAATGGTTCTACTAAAACCACTGCAATGTTGTCCTTGCCGCCGTTCTGGTTTGCTTCTCTTAAGAGTTTTTCTCCTTTTTCCGGCAGCTGGTCTGTCTCATTCTGTATGATTTCTTCAATCTTAGCGTCCTCTACCATGTTGCTCAGTCCGTCGGAACACATCAGGATCGTGCTTCCCGGCTCCAGCTGAAGATCAAAAAAATCAATATCAACAGTTCTTTCCGCTCCCAGCGCTCTTGTAATGATATTTTTGTCCGGGTGATTTCTTGCCTCTTCCGGCTTGATCTCTCCCATTCTCACCATTTCCTGCACCAGAGAGTGATCTTTGGTAACCTGGTGAATCTGCCCCTGAATCAGATACAGGCGGCTGTCCCCCACATTTGCCACATATGCATAATGTCCCACAATTGTTGCCACCACAATTGTAGTCCCCATTCCTCTGAGGTCTTCCTCTTCCTGCGCGCGGGTCAGAATTTCCGCATTGGCAGTTTCAATGGCATGACGGATCACCTTGACCGGGTTAAAATCCGCGTCTTTCCGAATCTCGTCCACTAATATCTGAACTGCATGGGAAGATGCAAAATCTCCCGCGTTATGACCGCCCATTCCATCAGCAACGACAAACAGATTGGGAAGATTTCCTACCGGGTCTTTGGACACGAACACATAATCCTGGTTCATTTTCCGCTTCTGCCCCACATCTGTAGCTGAATATACCCTCATGTCACTTCTCGCTTTCTGTTTTTTCCATATACCTTTTTCTTAGTTGCCCACAGGCACCGTCTATGTCGCTGCCCATTTCCCTTCTAATAGTACCATTAATTCCACATTTTTCAAGATTTATTTTGAAATTCTCCACTGCCTGACGTGTAGAACGCACAAAAGAACGCTCTCTGACAGGATTCACGGGAATCAGGTTTACATGGCAGTTCAGTCCCTTCAGACGGCCTGCCAGCTCCCTGGCATTTTCCTCGCTGTCGTTTACCCCTGCTACCAGGCTGTATTCAAATGTAATTCTCCGTCCTGTTTTGTCAAAATAATTCCTGCATGCCTCCAGAAGCTCATCCATACTGTATTTTTTTGCAATCGGCATCAGCTCCTGCCTTTTTTCATCGTTTGGGGCATGGAGAGATACTGCAAGAGTCATCTGAAGCTTCTCCTCTGCCAGCTCATACATTTTCGGTACAAGTCCGCAGGTGGACACAGTCAGATTTCTCTGACTGAGATGAAGTCCGCCTTCCTCTGTAAGAATATGGATAAATCTCAGAAGATTATCATAATTATCCAGAGGTTCTCCGGATCCCATGACTACAACATTGGAAACTCTTTCCCCTATGGATGCCTGTATCCGGTAGATCTGATCCAGCATTTCAGAAGGCAGAAGATTTCTGGCAAGCCCTCCGATGGTGGATGCGCAGAATCTGCAGCCCATTCTGCAGCCTGCCTGTGAGGAAATGCACACAGAGTTTCCATATTTATATTTCATAAGCACACTTTCGATCATATTTCCATCGCTGAGCCGGAACAGATACTTCCGTGTACCGTCAGTTTTTGAAATCTGTACGTCCACTGTTTCCAGAGCCGTGATAGGATAAGCTTCCAGTTTCTGTTTCAGACTTTTTGGAAGGTTTGTCATTTCTTCCCAGGAAGCTGCCAGATGCTCATGAAGCCAGCTGTAAATCTGTTTTGCCCGGAAAGGCTTTTCCCCCAGCTCTGTCATCAGCTCCTTCAGTTCTGTCAGTGTCATTGATTTAATATCTGTCATTGATCTATTTCCTTCTGAATCTTGCAATAAAAAATCCGTCTGTTCCATGAACGCCCGGAAGCAGCTGCAGATATCCCAGAGCAGTTGTCTCGGATTTCAGTTCGTCCGGAATATACTCGTCAATGCTTTCCAGCTTAAAAGGATGATTGTTCATGAACCACATCATATTTTCTTCATTTTCCTCTTTTGCAATGGTACAGGTACTGAAAATAAGCACGCCTCTGGGCTTGACATATTCAGCAGCTTTGTCCAGGATATTCCTCTGGAGGATCACCAATTCTTCCTGTTTCTGCGCAGTAGAACGATATTTGATCTCCGGCTTCCTGCCAATGACTCCATAGCCGGAGCACGGCACATCTGCCAGTACAATATCTGCCTGACATTCCGAATCCACGTCAAATACAGTCGCATCCTTTACCTTTGCCTGAACGTTGATTGCTCCGGCGCGATGTATGTTTTCTTCGATGAGATCCACCTTATACTGGCTCACATCCCGGGCATCCACGGTTCCAAAACCTTCCATCTTATCACCCATATGAAGACTTTTTCCTCCCGGCGCCGCACAGAGGTCGATCACATAATCTCCCTTTGAAGGATTGGCAATTTCCGCAACAAGCATGGAGCTTACATCCTGAACCATGATCTTTCCCTGGATAAAAGCATCCAACGCAAGAATATGATTAAAATCCGAGATTTTTTTTGCATAGGGAAGATACGGAGCATCCTCCACAGTCACTCCCTGCGCCCGAAGGCTTTCACAGGTTTCCTCCACAGAATTCAGATATGTACGGCAGCGTACAGTCAGTGATTTTTCTTCCAGAAAATCCGCCAGCATTTTTTCTGTAGTTTCCTCGCCATACACATTCAGCCACCGGAGCACCAGCGGCTCCGGCATGGAATATTTTACAGAAAGATACTTTACCAGGTTCTTTTCTCTGGAAGGATACTCAAGCTCGTCCATCTGTCTTGCCACGGTACGGAGAACTCCGTTTACAAAAGGCTTCAGATTATAAAAGCCCTTTTTCTGTGCAAGCTTTACTGCCTCGTTGCACACAGCGCTGTCCGGCACCCTGTCCATAAATTTCAGCTGATATACAGCGCTTCTCAGGATCTCGCGGATAGGCGGTTTCATTTTATCTACTGTTATCTTTGAAAAAGAATTAATAATATAGTCAATATAAATCCTGTATTCCAGAGTTCCCTCGCACACTCTTGTTACGAAGGCGCGCTCCTGCTTGGGAAGGAACTGGTATTTTGACAACGCATTACGGATGGCAATATGGCTGTGTTCCCCCTCCTCGTCGATCTGAAGAAGGATCTCCAGGATCATTTCTCTTGTATTGATGCCGTTAGTCATCGTTTCTACGTCCTCCTGCAAGAATAATCAGCCTCAAAAGCTGAAGAATTGATGATGCCAGCGCCGCTACATAAGTAAGAGCTGCTGCTGTCAGAACCTTTCTCGCTCCTGAATTTTCCTCTCTTCCCAGAATCCCCGTAGTTTCCAGCATACGCAGAGCCCGTGAAGAGGCATTGATCTCCACCGGAAGAGTCACAAGCTGGAACAGAACTGCCAGAGAAAACAGAATGATTCCCGCTGTGATCAGAGGGCGGATACTCATAATAAGCCCCAGGAAAAACAGCGGCCAGGACAATGTACTTCCAAAGTTTGCAAGAGGAACAATGGCGCTTCGGATCTCCAGAGGCGCATAATGAATGGCATGCTGAATAGCGTGTCCGCACTCATGAGCCGCCACTCCCACTGCAGCCAGAGACGAATGGCCAAAGATATCCTGAGAAAGATTTACTGTTTTTGTTCTGGGATCATAATGGTCTGTAAGACTTCCCGACACAGCGCGCACCTGTACGTCTGTAATGCCTGCCGCCTGAAGGATTCTTCTTGCAGCCTGTTCTCCGGTAAGCCCGGAAGCGCTTCTGACACCTCTGTACTTTGCAAAAGTACTTTTCAGCTTTGCAGAGGCAGCCACAGAAAGAAGCATTCCTATTATCAGAAGTATATATGTTCTGTCATAATAAAAACCATATCCGTACATGTCTTATCACTCCTTATGATCTCTCAGAACTGTTCCCGGCTCCACCTGATATCCTCTGAGGAAAGACGCCGCGTCCATACGTTTCTTTCCTTCCAGCTGTACCTCTGTCAGTACCAGAATATCTTTTCCGCAGGCAACATGAATCCCTTCTCTGTCTGAATCTGCCGCGATCACAGTTCCCGGCGCTGCTAAAGGTTTTCCGTCTCCGTTCAGCACAGATACTACAGAAGCCTCCCAGATTTTAAAGGTTTTCCCATTCAGAAAGGTATAAGCGCTCGGCCATGGGTTCATGCCCCTGACAAGACGTTCAAGCTCCTGAGCGCTTTTACGAAAGTCCATAAGTCCCATCTGCTTGGTGATCATGGAAGCATATGGCGTAGGACTTTCCTCCGGCTGTTTTTCCATCACTGCTGTTCTGTCAAAAACAGAAGGAAGAGTTTTTACCAGAAGGTCTGCTCCCAGATCAGCCAGCTTGTCAAAAAGGCTTCCTCCGGTTTCCTTTTCATCCAGAGCGACAGCTGCCTGAGATATCATATCTCCGGTATCCACTCCTGTTCCCATCTGCATAATGGTTACGCCTGATTCCTTTTCCCCGTCAATAACCGCCTGCTGAATAGGCGCGGCGCCTCTGTACTTGGGAAGAAGAGAGGCATGGATATTAATGCAGCCAAATTCCGGAAGCTCCAGAATCGCCTTGGGAATGATCTGACCAAAAGCTGCCACAACAATAATATCCGGGTTCAGTTCTTTTAAAACTTCCATAAATTCCGGATCTCTGACTTTTTTCGGCTGATATACCGGAATCCCGTGTTTCAGTGCTTCCTCCTTTACCGGGGTGGGAAGAAGAGTTTTTCCTCTGCCCTTTGGCTTATCCGGCTGCGTTACAACTGCCGTAACCTCGTATCCGTTTTTTACAAGAGCGGCAAGAGGCGGCACTGCAAAATCCGGAGTTCCCATATAAACAATTTTCATATTTTACACCTCGTCATCATCATAAACCGTTCTGTGAAGTTCTCCCTCCACAAGCTCTGTGTACATTTTTCCATCCAGGTGGTCGATCTCGTGACAGAAGGCTCTTGCAAGAAGCTCGGTTCCCTCATAGACCACCTCTTCCATATTTTCATTAAGAGCCTTTACTTTTACATAATTTGGACGTGTAACCTGTCCCGCCATTCCCGGAACGCTGAGACAGCCTTCGTCTCCGGTCTGCTCTCCGGAGGTTTCCAGAATCTCCGGATTAATAAGAACCATCGGACCGTCTCCTACGTCAATAGTGACCACGCGCTTCAGAATACCCACCTGAGGAGCAGCAAGTCCCACTCCCATTTCCTCATACATGGTATCCAGCATGTCAAAAATCAGTGTGCGGAGCTTGGGTGTCATTTCTGTTACAGGTCTGCTTACCTTTGTTAATACCGGATCCCCTTCAGTTCTTATTTTTCTAAGTGCCATAATTCATTCTCCCTTCTATGGTGATTCTCTTGTGTACTTTTTGCAGATCATCATTCCTGCACGGAGTATCTTCCGGCAGTTTTCTGTATCGTCGTATCTCTGCCGTAAGACTTCTCTTTGTGCATCAGATGTAATCATACTGTATATGTAATTTCCGAAAACCGGAATTGATCTCTATGTATTTTTCAAATTTATTTTTTATGTCCAGAAGAACACTTTCCTGGCTGTGCTTCAGATACAGGACCTTTCTGTACACATCGTTTACCTTTCCTACGGAAGCCCAGGCAGGTCCGATAATATGAAGCTCTTTCCCCGGACTGACTCTCTCCGCAAACTTTCTCAGAAAGTCCATTCCTTTTTCCAGAAGCTCTTCATCCTCTCCGGATCCGAGAACAGACAGCATGTGCGCGGCAGGAGGATAGTCCAGAAGAGTACGGTAGCTCATTTCCTCTTCATAAAATTTTTCATAATCCTGCTCTGCCGCAGCCTGGATGCTGTAATGATCCGGATGATAGGTCTGTATCACAGCCTCTCCCGGCTTTTTTCCTCTTCCGGATCTTCCCACCGCCTGAGTGAGAAGCTGAAAGGTTCTTTCTGCGCACTGATAATCAGAAGCATTCAGAGAAAGGTCTGCCGCTATGGCGCCTACCAGTGTCACATCCGGAAAATCATGTCCCTTGACGATCATCTGAGTTCCCACCAGAATGTCCGCCTCATGGGCCGCAAAGGAAGAAAGAATCTGTTCATAGCTTCCTTTTGTTCTGGTGGTATCGTAATCCATGCGCAGAATACCGGCTTTTGGAAAGCATTTATGAAGAACAGCCTCTATCTGCTGAGTTCCCGCCTTAAATCCTCCGATATACGGCGAACCGCAGGAGGGACATACCTCTGCTTTTGACCTCTGATAACCGCAGTAATGACAGATCATTTTTCCATTGTTATGTTCAGCCAGAGCGACGTCACAGTGAGGACATTTCATCACCTCCCCGCAGGAACGGCAGGATACAAATCCCGCGTAACCGCGCCGGTTTAAAAACAGCATGGTCTGTTCTCCTGCATTAAGCCTCTGCTCAATGGCCGCTTTTAGCTTTCTGCTTAAAATCGACCGGTTCCCTGCTTTTAATTCTTCCCTTAAATCTACAATTGATACTTCAGGAAGAGGACGTTTTTCATACCGGTCTGTCATTTTTACCAGCGCATACTCCCCGGAAACAGCTTTTGTATATGCTTCAAGAGAAGGAGTCGCTGAGCCAAGCACAACCCTGGCTCCTTCCATCAAAGCTCTCCGGACTGCCGTTTCTCTGGCATGATATCTCGGGCTGCTTTCACTTTTGTAGGTCTGCTCATGCTCCTCATCAATGATGATAAGTCCAAGATTTGAAAACGGGGTAAAAAGAGCCGAGCGGGGACCTACCATAATCTGTATTTCCCCGCGTCTGGCTCTTTTAAACTGATCATACCTCTCTCCGGGCGAAAGCCTGGAATTCAGTACAGAGACTTTTTCTCCAAACCATCCGTAAAATCTTCTCACTGTCTGATAAGTAAGAGCAATCTCCGGAATCAGAACAATCACCTGCTGTCCTTTTTCCGCCACCGTCTGTATCAGCTTCATATACACCTGAGTTTTTCCGCTTCCTGTAATTCCATGGATCAGAACCGGACGGGGAGCAGGTCTGTCCCACTCCCTTTTTATTTCTTCAAAGGCTCTCTGCTGTACCGGTGTCAGAACGGACAGCTCTTCTCTTGGAATCACATCCCCGTCCACAGACATACGGTATACTTCATCCTGCTCTATACGGATAATTCCTTTTTCTGTCAGAGGCTTCAGAACAGAAGCATTTATCCTGAGCCTTGCCGCAGCTTCTGTATAATCCAGGCTTCCCTCTTCCAGCAAAGCCCTGACCAGTCTTGCTCTGGCCTTACACCTGCCGGATTCAAGGGTTTGGGCAAGCGTTTCCGCCTCTTTCCTTTCCACATTCAGACAGATCATCCGCTTTTCCTTTGCCCGGATCTTTTCTCTTACAGGAAGCACGGTTTTCAGAGCCTGAGCCATTGTGGAGCCATAACGCTCCCTCATCCAGGCAGCCAGGGAAACCAGCCTGGCTTCTGTTGTTTCCTGACTGCTGAGAAGCTTCCCAACCGGCTTCAGCTTTTCCGGTGATATTTTGGGTTCCCGGGAAAGTCCGATCACATATCCCTTTCGCTGACAGTTTCCAAAGGGAACTGCGGCAACCATACCGACACGTATCTCTGATTCCAGTTCCTCAGGAACTATATACTGAAAGCTTCTGTCCAGCTTTTCGTGGGATATGTCTATAATAATATCTGCATAAATCATGCAATCTCTCTTTCTTGCCGCCAGACAGTTATTTTCTGTCTTCTTCCAGGATCTCCGCGATCAGGATGCGCTCATCCATGGGGTATTTTTTCCCTTTGATCTCCTGGTAATCTTCATGGCCTTTTCCGGCCAGTACAATAATGTCTCCCGGTTCTCCATGGTGGATGGCATAGGCAATTGCTTCCTTACGGTCGCAGATCTCCACATATTTTCCACTGGTTTTTGCAATTCCGGTCTTAATATCGTCTATGATCTCCTGAGGATCCTCAAATCTGGGGTTATCTGAAGTAATGACTGTCAGATCCGCAAGACGTCCGGATACCTCTCCCATCTCATAGCGGCGTGATTTCGCCCGGTTTCCTCCGCAGCCAAACAGACACACGAGTCTGTGAGGATGATATTCTCTGAGGGTTGTCAGAAGACTTTCCAGAGCCATGGCATTATGAGCGTAGTCGATCATCAGCGTAAAATCGTCCGATACCTTTACCATTTCAATCCTGCCCTTTACCTTTGCCGCCTTCAGAGCGCGGATGATGTTTTCTTCGGAAACCTTAAAATGACGGCAGATGGCAATAGCCGTAAGGGAATTGTAAATACTGAATTTTCCCGGAATATCAATCTCTACAGGGAAATCCATAAGTCCCTTTACGTGATAGGAAATGCCCAGGCTGCCTTTTCCGCCTGTCATATGCGCATCCTCTGCCCTTAAGTCTGCCTCCGGCGAAAATCCATAGGTTTCAAGCGCGCAGGTATGATCCTGAATGATCTTCCGGAAATGCTCGTCGTCTCTGTTCACAATTCCAACCCTGCACTGTTTCAGAAGCATGGATTTACAGGAAAGATAATGCTCAAAGTCCCTGTGCTCATTTGGTCCGATATGGTCAGGCTCTATATTGGTAAAAATACCGTAATCAAACACAAAGCCCTGGGTTCTGTGAAGCATCAGGCCCTGAGAAGAAACCTCCATTACCACACAGTCACAGCCTGCATCCACCATTTTGCGGAAGTATTCCTGAACCACATAGGATTCCGGGGTGGTATTTGCTGCAGGAATGACTTCTTCTCCTATGATCGCCTCAATAGTTCCGATCAGTCCCACCTTATATCCTGCGTTTTCCAGAATGGACTTTACCATATAAGTAGTGGTGGTCTTTCCCTTTGTCCCTGTGATTCCAATGGTTTTCAGCTGCTCTGCCGGATAACCGAAATAAGCAGCGGAAATAAAGGCCATTGCATACCGGGTATCTTTTACAAGGATCACCGTCACATCCTCAGGTGCCTGCACGTTTTCTTCCACCACAAGAACCTTCGCGCCCTTTTCAATAACATCGGAAACAAATTTATGTCCATCCACAACTGCACCGCGGATACAGATAAAAAGAGAGTTTTCCTGTACCTTACGGGAATCATAGACAACTGTGCTTACTTCCTGCTCAACAGTTCCCTGACAGCAGGTGTATTCTAAACGTTCCAATAATGCTGATAGTTTCATTTTTCTTCCTCCAAGAAGCATCCGGCATCATTCTGCCGTTGAATATACTCTTTTATAGAATAGCACACACAGGGGGGCTTTTCAATGTTTCCTTTTCTTGAGTTTCCGTAGTTTTATCCACAGCCCTCCTAT